>JAHFEC010000002.1 GCA_023248665.1 Microcaldota archaeon
CGCTTGGCCAGCGCCGTGTAATTCACCAGCCCCTCGCGCACCAGCCAGTGCATGAAGGGCTTCTGCTTGAGCCAGAGGCGCACCAGATTCGAGGCGGCCATGCCGGAAGAAGAAGTTTTCAATGAAACTTTCTTTTTCATGAAGAAGAAAGATAAGACAAAGGTTAAAATCCTATTTCTTTGTGGTTCCGAGATGGCGGGCCCGGAGATTATTTCTTTTTCTTGCCGAAATTTCCCCTCGGCTTGGGCACTTTGAGGTGCGGATACACCTTCGCCAGCGTCTCGGGCTCGAGGCAGGGGTCAAAGCCCACCTCTTCGAGCAGTTTCTTGACAAAATAGCTTTCCGCGATCGGATATAATTCGGGCGTCGGACAAGCAGGCAGCAGCGCGGCTTTCACCACTCCGGGCTGCAAGGAGCCGAAAACGGCTGAGAGATTTGAGAATGTGCGTCCCTTCTTGGCCACCGTCATCGCATAGGCTTCCACGACGTCGGCCTTGATGCCGGCATACTCATAGCTCTTGCGCACCAGCGTCTTGTCGATGGAGGCGAGCGCGAGCGAGACTTCCTCGGGCTTGGTGTTCTCTACGACGAGGAATTTCTTGACCACCATCCAGTCCTTGTTCCGGGCGGTGAATACGATTTCGTCTTGCATGCCTTCCATCTTCTCGACCCCCATTTGAAGCTTAATCCCGCCGGCCCTTTTTATGAATATGGGTCGCGCGGGGTTGGAAAACAAAAAATCATGGAAAAAAAGGATGAAAAGAAAAAGACGGACGCGCCGCGTGGCTCACTTCTTGGCGCGGATGTCCTTGCGCTTGGGGCGCATCCACTTGTAGCCGCACTTGCGGCAGTGGTCCATCCCGGCCTTGTTGCGCGCCTTGCATTTCTTGCAGATGGCGATCTTCGAGATGATCGCGTCCGCTTCTGCGAATTTGCCCATAACATTTCACCTAGCCATTAACGAAAGAAACTATGAGTGCTTAGGCTCATGCATATATAAAAACCATCGCCCGGAACCGCAGGGGTGTCCTATCCCGCCATAATTTCCTCTCGAAGGAAACGAAGGATACCGCACCTGCGCATCTGGGAGCGTATTTAAACATGAAAGTCGATAGTTTATCATCGTGGTTATCCATTGGCGAGGGATGCATATGGCCAACAGAAAGACAAATCATCAGAAGTTTAAAGCTCAGATGAAGAAAAAAGACGGCAGCGCACCCAGTCATGTGCATAAACAGAAGTACCCTTCGCATTCCGAATCCGGCTCGTCCGAAAGCGTCGGGACGCTTGATGACAAGAGATTGCACGATCTTGAGGTTTTTGTCAGCAATGTCCCACACCATTACCTCCCCCGGAACCGCCATCCGGCATACGACGCGCCGCACGCTCAAGCGGCCGAGCGCGCGCAAGCCGCCGCCGAGCGCGAGAGATTCGTCGCCGAGCGGGTCGCGCATTTCGAGGGCGTCATTTTCAATCCCGCCGCCTCCGCGCTGGACCGGCAGAGCGGGTTCCAGCAGTTGGCCAACTGCGCGTTCGAGGTGTACTCCAATACCAACGAAATCCCGGCCGCGAAGGGCGCCGAACTTCTGGGCCGGTGGCTCTCATCAGACAATTTCCATCGCAACCGCTCATTTTATGCCGACAACGTCGTATCTTTGCTCAAGCTTCTCATCCAGAAGCTGAGCGAGGCCGACCGCCCGAAGAACCGGGAGCTGTTCAACACGCTGGTCGGGAGGAATTCCGAGGCCATGCTCCATGGCATCCTATTGAAGTACAATGAAGCTGTCCGGGCCGTGTCCGACGCGTCCGTGCAGAAAGAACTGGAGTATTACTATTACTCCGTGCAAAACATCGCTCAAAAATGCAAATATGCCGCTTCGCAGGCCCGCGAGAGCGCCGGGGCCCAGTCCGGCCCGGCTCGCCAGACGATGCCGGATTTATCCGCCAAGTTCACCCCTGCAAAGAACGGCCCGCAAAAGCAGAATCAAAAAAGCACGAACGGCTCCGCGCAGGTCCGTGCGATCCGGCGCTAAGGGCTTTTCGGAGAGTCGAGGTTTCTGGCTGCCGCTTTCTTTTTGGCCACCGCATTTTCGGCCGACGCCCGGCCAAGCGGGTGGGATCCGCGCCCTAGAATTTTTTGGCCGATTCGACGATGCCCTCGAACAGCGCCCGGCAGTTGCCCGCATCCTGCGGCGCCTTCTCTTTCGCGCCGAGCATGGATGAGAGGGACGAGAGGAACCCGCCCTTTTCTTGCGCCTTGGGCGGGCGCTCGGTCCAATTCGGGGACTGCAGGTAGCGCACGTGGCATTCGGGGTGCGGCATCATGCCCATCACGTTGCCGGCCTCGTTGCAGATGCCCGCGATGGCGTCGGCCGAGCCGTTGGGGTTGTCGGGGTAGCTGTCCGCCTTCAGGCCGTCGCGCGCCGAGGCGTACCGGAACACGATCTGCTCGCCCTCTTCCAGCTTATCGAGCGTCTTGGGGCTGGCCAGCGCCATCTGCCCCTCGCCATGGCGCACGGGCAGGGTCAGGAGGTCCATGTCCTGCGCGAAGGGGCACGCGCTGGCTTCGGTGCGCAGGCGCACCCACCGGTTCTCGAAGCGGCCGTTCCTGTTCGTCATAAGCGTGAGCTCGCGCGACTCCCATTTGTCCCATCCGGGCAGGGCGCCCAGCTGCGCGAGCACCTGGAAGCCGTTGCAGATGCCCACCACCGGCTTGCCGGAATCGATGAATTTCCTTAAGGGCTCCTGCAATTTGAACCTGAATTTGTTCGCCAGCACGCGCCCGGACTGGATGTCGTCCGCGAACGCCCAGCCGCCGGGCAGCATGAATATCTGATACTGCCCCAGCGCCTCGCCGCCGTCGGCCTGCAGCTTGTTGAAATGCACGAGCTCGCAGCGCGCGCCCGCCATCTCCAAGGCATGGGCGGTTTCCTGCTCGCAGTTGATGCCAAAGCCCGTCAGGATGCACGCGCGAGGTTTTTCAGCCATAAACAACACTTGCCGTTCGTCATTCTATCTTATCGTGGTTTTTACCATGTTATCGTCTTCTTGAAGCTCTTCTCAAGCGTCTCCACCGTCGTTTTTATGCTCTGGTCGGCGTGGCTGGCCCCGATCGCGAATTCTTCGCCCTCGGATACGCTGCCGATGCGGCCATAAGGCGTGCCCTGCATCATGGCCTCGAAGCGGGCGCAGTCGGACGGATGCACGCTCACGACGAACCGGCCGGCCGACTCCGAGAAAAGCATGTGCGCCGGGCTCATCTTCCCTTCGCAGAGCAAATGGTTGAGGTGCACGCGGCATCCGAGCTGCCCGCCGATGGCGCATTCGGCCAGCGCCACGGCCAGCCCGCCGTCCGAGCAGTCGTGCGCCGACGCCACCAGCCCGCGCTCCATCGCATGATGCAGGTGCCGGTACAGTCGGATGTTGTCCTCGAGGCGCACGCGGGGCAGATGCGCGCCCAGCTGCCCGAACATGGCATAATATTCCGAGGCTCCCATCTCGTCGTAGGTGCGCCCGAGCGCGTAGATGACGTCGTCGGCCTGCTTGAAATCCGAGCTGACGGCCCGCGCGGCGTCTTTCATCACGCCGCACACGCTGACGAGCAGGGTGGGCGGCACCGAAATCCGGATGCCGCCGTACGCATAATCGTTTTTCATCGAATCCTTGCCTGATATGAGGGGCAGCGAGTAGGCCAGACAGCTTTGCGCGAGCCCTTGGTTGGCGCGCACGAGCGCGGCCAGTTTGCGCGGGCCGTCCGGGTTCTTTTCGCTCCGGACGGGGTCGGGCCAGCAGAAGTTGTCCAACGCCCCCCAGTGCGCCGGGTCCCCGCCGGTCGCGACGTAATTTCGCACCGCCTCGTCCACGGCCAGTTGCGCCATGCCGTGCGGGTCGATGTCGCCCGCGCGCGGGCACAAGCCATGCGATACGGCGATGCCCATCGGCTTGCCCGGCAGGGGCTGGAGCACCGCCGCATCCGACGGCCCGCTCGCCTTCTTGCCGCACAATGGCTTGATCACGCTCATGCCCTGCACTTCGTGGTCGTATTGGCGGATGACGGATTCTTTCGAGCAGATGTTGGGCCGCGCGAGAAGTTCGAGGAGGGCGAGCGTCGGGTTCTTGGAGGCTTCGGTTTTTTCGACGTTTCCGTCGAGGATTGCATCCGCCAATTCCTCTTCGCTTGGCTCCTCCAATTCCGCTTCGGTCCATACGGCCGAGAGGTGCATGCGCGGCAGCCCCTTGTGCAGGAAATGGAGGTTGAGGCGCGCCACCGCATGGTTGTGGTAGAACACCTCCAGGTATCCGCTCGACGTGAATTCGCCGAGGTCCGTGGCTTCCACGCCGTGCTCGGCCGCAAGCGCCGCGAACTCGCCGGCCTTGGGCGCGGGCACCGCCACGGTCATGCGCTCCTGCGACTCGCTCACGAATATCTCCCACGGGTCGAGGCCCGGGTATTTGAGCGGGCACCGTTCGAGGTGGAGGACGGCCCCGTTGGTGAGCTGGGCCATCTCGCCCACCGACGAGGAGAGCCCGCCCGCGCCGTCGTCGGTGAGGCCGGAATGCAGGTTCCGGTCGCGGGATTCGAGCAGGAAGTCCAGCATCTTCTTTTGCGTGAACGGGTCGCCCAGCTGCACGGCCGAGGTGGGCGAGCCCTCGTGCAATCCTTCGGACGAAAACGTGGCGCCGTGGATGCCGTCCTTGCCCACGCGCCCGCCGACCATGAAAATGCGGTCCTTGGGCTTGACATTTTTCAGATGGCCTTTGCGGCCTTCGCTCAGATTCCGGGGCATCAGCCCGCCGGTGCCGCAATACACGAGCGGCTTTCCCAGATACCGCTCGTCGAAATAGATCGAGCCGTTCACGGTGGGGATGCCGGAGGCGTTGCCGCCTTTCTCCACGCCCGCGCGCACGCCCTCAAACACCCGGCGTGGATGGAGCAGGCGCGGCGGGACCGCCCCTTTGTAGAACGGGTCGGCGAAGCAGAAGACGTCCGTGTTGAAGATGGGTTTGGCGCCCAGGCCCGTGCCCAGCACGTCCCGGTTCACGCCCAGAATCCCGGTGAGCGCGCCGCCGTACGGGTCCAGCGCCGAGGGCGTGTTGTGCGTCTCCACCTTCACGGCCAGCGCCCAATCCTCGTCCAAGGCGAGGATGCCGGCATTGTCGTCGAAAACTGAGAGGAGGTACGGTTGGGCGGATTTGATCTTGTGCGTGGTGCCGGCGATATAAGTCTTGAAAAGCGAGTCGATTTTTTGGCGGATGGGTGTTTTTTTCGATTTCTTCCCTTTTTTTGATTTTTCATTTTTTCCGTCTTTTGATGTTTTCTCTTCTGTTTTTTTCTCGTCCCCCGTTTCATCTTCTTCCTCATAATCGATGAGCGCGTTGAATATCTTGTGCTTGCAGTGTTCGGACCAGGTCTGGGCGACGCATTCGAGCTCCACGTCGGTCGGATGGATGCCCAGCCCCGCCGCCGCGCGCTCCCGGCGCACGTCCTCGCGCCGGTAGTGGCCGGCGATGACTTTCATCTCCTTCGCGTCGAGCGCCAACAGCCGCCTTTTCGATATCTTTTCCAGTTCGTTCTCGTCATCCGGCAGGGGCACCTCGAACACCGAGCCCTTGGCCCCCATGCCGGCTTTGGGCAGGACGGGGTTGGCGTAATAATGCCCGATGTCCTGCATCCGGATGAGCCGGTGCCGCTCAATGAGCGGGTTGCACAGCAGCCCTTCCGATATCTTTTTGGCGAGCGCCTCGTCGAGCTTCGCCTCGCCGTAGAAGAAATAGAGCGTGGACGTGAATACGCCGCCTTCCAGCGGACGGCCGATGGCCTCGCTTGCGGCCAGCTGGGCCGTCTCGCCCACATTGTCCTTGACACCGGGGCGAAAACCGATCTCGATGGCGCCGGCGAAATTGATCTCGACCGGCTGGTTGAGGGCGAATTTCTGGCTCAGGGCGTCGGCCAGCACTTCCTTGGCGACGAGGTGGGCCTCGGGTTGGGTGAGATTGTCCTCGAAACCGTATACATGGGCCCGGCGCACGTCCAGCAGGCCGTCGAGGCCATAGTCGGCCCGGACCTTTTTTGCGATGTCCGCGGCCTTGCTGTCCGCGAACTCGCTTTTGAGGGCGACTTCTATGCGGCAAACCATGGTTAAGAGAGGGAAAGAAAGTTTAAGAAGATGGCGCCGCCCGGAAGCCGCAAGGATGAGAAGGAAAACAAAAAAACCAAAAAGGAGGACAAAAATCGTTTTCTCCCGCCCGATCGGACCCGATGCGGATATTTTTTCATCGGTTTTTTTCTTCCGGTCTGAGTTTTTTCATCCGGCATTTTCTTTCGCGTCCGGGCTTTCTCTTCCTGTTTTTTTAGCCTACGGGTCGCGCTTCCCGTGCGAGAAGAGCTTCTGCACGATGACGCCGTACGCCGGCCGCGTGATCAGCACGCCCAGCAGGTAGCCCAGCAGCGTCGAGGTGGCGAAGTTGATGATGTCCACCAGGCCCGAGAAGAGCAGGGGGATCATCGCCACCGTGGCGACGATGGCGTTGGTCACGATGATGCTAAAAGCGTTCTCGAGCTTCTGGTGCGCGTCCTCGTGCCCCGGCCCGTGCTTGAGGATCTCGTCGGTCACCACGATCTGGGCGTCCACCGAGATGCCGATGACGGCGATGATGCCGGCCATGGCCGCGAGGTCGATGGTGAAGGTGCCGATGATGGCCACGATGATGATGACCTCGGAGAGCGAGATGAGGATGATGGGCAGCACCACTTTGGGCGTGCGGTAGCGGATGGCGACCATGGCCGAGATGCACAGCATGGCGAAGATGGCGCCGATGACGGACAGGCGCAGGAATTCGGCGCCCAGCGGGGCCGGGATGTCCTGCTGCTGGCCGATGGAGATCTGCACGGGCAGCGCCCCTCCTTTGAGGATGGCCATGGTCTCGCGGGATTCGAGGTCCGCGGCCGCCTGGCGCGAATTCGCGTCGAGGCCCGGCACGTTGCCGGTGATGGAGTAGCCGCGCGAGGCCACGCCTTCGGTCACGCCGCGCTGGAGGTGCGGCGCCTGCTGGAGCCCGACCGCGTCCCACTTGTCCGCGTTGTCGGCGGGCTTCTTGCCGTTGCCGTTGTACGAGGGCGACAGGTCCGTGTCGTTCTTTTCCACGAGGGTGAAATGGGCGGCTTTGAGGCGTTCTTTTAGCGTTTCGGGGGCGTTCTGCGAGACGATGGCCCTCGTCTTGTTGTCGGCCGGCGTGATGTTGAATTCCGCGTTTCGCACCAAGTCCTCCTGAAGGTATACCTTGATGTCGTCATGGTCGAGCTTGAGGGCCTTCTGGGCCATGGCCAGCGCATCGTCCTCGGTGGCCGGAATCGGGAACGCGCCTTGGCTGCTGCCGTTGGCGTGCGCGAGCAGGTCGGCGCTCGGGATCACCACGATGGAATCCGAAGGCCGGTCCAGAAACATGTAAAGCGGGTAATCGGTCTTGCCTTTGGCCGTCGCGGCGAAGACATCCTGCCCTTCGGGCCTCAGCGCGAAAGTCACCATCCAGTCCTGCCCCGCCTGGGCGAAGAGCTGGCGGCCGATCGAGCTCTGCGCGATGTCGTCCCCGTTCACGGCCACCTTGCCGTCCACGATGCCCGCATAGACGCCCTGCTTGGAGAGCAGCGTCTTGATGTCGGACACGAGCGTGGGGTTGTTCTTGGGCACCTCGATGTTGATGCGCGAGTCGCCGACCGGATATACGACCACTTCCTGCAGGCCGAAGGTGGAGGCGCGCGTCTTGATGGTGCTGATCATCTCCTCCATGGTGACCTGGTTGACCGGCGTCTGCAGGAGCACGGGCACCTGCACGCCGCCCGAGAAGGAGATGCCGAACTTGAGGCCCCCGCCGGTCGGCCCCCCGTTGATCATGACCCAGCCGATGGCGATCGCCACGAGCAGGATGAGCATCAGCACGCGCTTCTCGCGCAATATCTCCAGAATCACGTTGTCGTCGGCCATGTCGAAAGCACCATCGAAGAATGTTCAGTTGCGGAAAATGTAACTCATGAGCGAGCGCCCGGTGTCGCCTACGCCCTTCCTCTCCACGTCCTCGGCGTGGTGCAGCACGATGACGGCGTTGAAGCACCATGTGGCCACCATGTCGGCGACCAGGCCCGCGAGGGCGACGCTGGCGATCTCATGGTAGACCGTGATGTGCGTGAAGGCGGCCAAGACGTAGAGCGAGGAGAAGGCCACGATGGCCGACGTGCTCATGGTCAGCCCGGTCTTCATGGCCTCGTAGGCGCGCTCGGAGGCGTGCCCTTCCTTGCGTTTCATCACCCGGATGGTGAGCAGGATGTCGGTGTCCAGCGAGAAGCCGACCAGCATGAGCAGGGCCGCGAAGGAGGCGAGGGTGAGCGGGATGCCCGCCACGCTCATGAAGCCCATCGCGATGATGACATCGGACGCCGCCCCGCAGAGCACGGCCGCCGACGGGATGGCGGAGCGGAAGATGAGGAACACGACGATGGAGGTGAGGATGACGGAGAACACCACCACGGTCTTGGCGTTGTCCAGGAACGAGGTGGCCAACGAGGGCGTGATCTCGTTGGGAGAATAGGTCGTGAAGTCGAGCTTGGACTGGATGAGCCCCTTGAGCGTCTGGTCTTGCGCGTCGCTGATGTGGTTGTAGGCGCCCACCACCGCTTCGTCCAGCTTATTGGTGTTGCTGAATTGGCCGGCGTGCGCGGTGGTGTTCTGCGCGAGGGCGAAGACCTGGTCGGCGATGGTGTCCAGCTGCGCGCGCATGGCGGTGTAATTGGCGATGGTCGCGCTGTCGTTGGTGTAGATCATGTCGGCTTCGGCCTTGCTGACCTGTCCCGTGAGATCAAAATAATCGTTCTTGAGATCGTCCGCCTTGACCTTCATCTCCGAGCGGGTCATCTCGATCTGGGTGTCGTACCCGGTCGGGTTGGGCTTGGACTCGATGGTGCTGACCACGTATCCGTTCTTCTCCAGCACGTCCTTGATGGCCGTCGTGTCGGCCGCCTGGGCCGACTGGATGGTGAGCTGGACGCCGCCCTTGAACTCGATGCCGCTGCGGATCGGGGCGATGAAAATCATGGAGATGAGAGACGCGAGCACCAGCACCACGGGGATGACCATGAGCAGGCGGTAATTTCCAGTGTATGGATTTGGAAGCTGCATAAGAACACGCTGTCTATGCGATCTGACTGCTCTATTTCCGCGGATAAGATTAAAAAGCAAAGGGCGTGAGCGGCACCCGGAAAAAGCAAAGGGCGTGAGCGGCACCCGGAAAAAGCAAAGGGCGGGCGCGGCACCCGGACGGCCTTCTGAGAATCGGATAAACGAGGCAGGGATTCCGATTTTATTATTTTTCATGCCATCGATTTTTCTTTTCCATCGCGCAATGGCCGCAATACTCCTCGCTCGCATGGAACCGGCACCTATAATTCTCATACTGCAAAAAGCGCGAAATGGCGCGCATGGCCGACGAGGGCGAGGGATAAGTGGGTATTCCATAGCCGTCCAATATGCGCCGGTGCAATTCGGTGTATTCGCCGCCCGTGCTAACCACCACGATGGGCTTGCTCTTGGCTTGCGCGGCCTTCACCAGCACGTTGATGACCGACGAATCCAGGGCCGCCGTCTGGAAGAGCACGATGACCACCACGATGTCCACGGCCGGGTCCTTGAGAAGGATTTGCAGGGCCCGCTCGTAGCGGGCCGCATCCGCGTCCCCGATGATGTCCATGGGGTTGCGCGCGGTGGTGTAGTCCGGAAGCATGGTCTTGAGGGCCCGGACCGATTCTCCGGAGAGCTTGGCCAGTTCCATCCCCTCGGCCTCTACCGAATCGGCCGCCAGCACGCCGTTCCCCCCTCCGTTGGTGAGGATGCCGATGCGCGGGCCGCGCGAGGGCGGCAGGGCGAATATCTTGGAAAAATCGAACAGCTCCTCGAGCGTCTGCGCCTCCAGCGCGCCCGATTGGGCAAAGGCGGCGGAATACACCTCGGCTGAGCCGGCCAGCGAGCCGGTGTGCGACGCGGCCGCGGCCGCCCCTTGTTTTGATTTTCCGGCCTTGAGGATGACCAGCGGTTTATTCTTGGTGAGCGCGCGCGCCGATTGCATGAACGAAGGCCCGTCTTTGACGCCTTCCATATAGGAGACCACGGCCTGCGTGCTCTCATCATGGGCGAGGTATCGCAGCAGATGGCTTTCGTTGATCACGGCGGCATTTCCGTACGAGACGAATTTGGACATGCCCACGCCCGCGCGCGCGGCCAGATCCACGATGCAGCCCCCCACCGCGCCGGACTGTGAGATGAAGGCGATGGAACCCGCGTGCGGGCGGCCCATCTTGTAGATGGGCAGGAAAACCGAATCCACGCGCGCGGCCGGGTTGAGCACGCCCATGCAGTTTGGGCCGATGAGGGCCAAATCGGCATCGAGGGCGATTTTGCGGATCCGCTCCTCGCCCGCCTTGTTGCCCACTTCGGAAAATCCGCCGGTGATGACCACGGCCGCCCGCGCGCCGGCCGAAACCGAGTCCTTGAGCGCGTCGTCCACGAATTTTTCGGGCACGGCCACGAGAGCGCAGTCGATCTTTCCTTGAGCATCCGATGCGCGCTTGAGGGTTTTCATGCCCAGCACGTCCGGCGTGTGGGGGTTGACGGCATATACTTTCCCGCCATAGCCGCCCTCGAGGAAATTGCGCAGGATGACGTGCCCGATTTTGTAGGGCTCGCGGCTGGCCCCGATGACGGCCACGCTTTTAGGATGGAAGACTGCATCCAAGTTGCGGATGAGGCGGGGCAGGGAAGAAGGAATCGAAGAGGCGGACGGCTTGGAACGAGGCACGCTCGCATCCGAGTCGGCGGAGGGCTTGGGATGGGAAGGTTTGCTCATGTGTTATTCACCTTCATCGAAGCACCCGCACATCGGCCGCCCACAGGCCGTCGTCGCGCACCAGCACCGGATTGAGGTCCAGCTCGGCGGGCCTCTCGTTCTCCATCAGGCGCGAGACGCGCATCAGGATGCGCGAGAGGGCCGCCTCGTCCACCGGCTTGCGTCCGCGCGCGCCGGCGAGGATGGGGTAGGATTTGAGGGAACGGATCATGGCGCGCGCCTCGCGCTCGTCCAGCGGGCAGACGCGTAAGGAGATGTCGCGCAGCACCTCGGTATAGATGCCGCCCGTGCCCAGCAGCACCACGGGGCCGAATTGGGGGTCCATGCGACCGCCCACGATGAGCTCGAAGCGGCCGGGCCGGTAGGCCTGCACCAGGATGGAGGCCTGCTTGTCGCCTTTTGCCATCCTCATCAGGCGTTCGAATTCCGTGCGCAGGTAATGCTCGTTGCCGACGTTGAGCGCCAGCGCGCCGGAATCGGTCTTGTGCAGGAATCTGGAGGAGATGAGCTTGAGGGCGAGCGGAAACCCGATTTTGGCGGCCGCCTTCCGGGCCGATCCGATGTCCTTGGCGATGGCATGCGGCAGGATGGGGATGCCATATCTCTTGAGCAGGTCAAAATCCATGGTGCGGGCACCGTTTTCGCGAACGCGGCCATCCGGCGCATGGCCGCCCGCTCCGGCGCAGTATCCCGTCTGAGGCCGGTGGTTTTTATTCCTCGAACGGCGAGCTGTGTTTTTTGCCGACACCATCCGATCCACCTTGTCTGCTTTAGACGCTCCGGGTAATCAATGCGAATACGATGGCCGCCAACACGATCAGGACCAGCAGAACCAGCAAAACGCAATAAACGAAATATTCCTTGACATAATACTCGAGCTTGGACGCGAACATCTGCTGGCGGTCCAGCTCCTTGACGCTGGCCGCCCGCTGCGCGGGCTGCGGGCGCGCGAATTCTGGGATGCGTTTCTGCGCCTCGGCCGACGACATGGATGCGCCTTGCGCAAAACTGCCGCTCGCACCCTGCGAAGGGCCGCCCGCCGCGCCTTGCGCAAAACTGCCGCTCGCACCCTGCGAAGGGCCGCCCGCCGCGCCTTTCGCGGAGCCGTCTGTGGTGCCCGGCGTCCAAGTCCGTGCTCCCGCCGGCGCCATGCCGGCCGGGGTTTTCTGCTCCAATTTTCCGCCGGGCGCCTCTTTCTTGGTGACGCCGCCGAAATTGAGGATGTCGTTGATTTCGTCGTCGCCGGCCAGCCGGGCGCCCGCGCTTTTCACGGGCTGGGCCGGGATGTTCGCGGCCCCGGCCATGCCCATCCCGCCCGCCGGGCTTCGGGCCGGTTGCGCCGGAACATTGGCGGTCCGGCCCGTCGCGCCACCCATGGGCGGCATTCCGGGTCCGACCGCGCGCACCACGCCCACGAGGTTGAAGCCTTTTTCGGTGAGCGAGAAGGACACCTTGGCCGAGCGCACTTCGTGTTCGATGTAATCCCCGGCCTTGAGCTTGTACAAGTGGAAAGCGAGGTCCCTGGGCCGGATGTTGATCATGGATGAGAGGCCCTGCAAATCCCGCACCCCGCTGGCGAGGGTGTGCAAAATGGCCTGATCCAGCGTGTCGAGGGGCTCGGCATACTTGCGCTCCGCCTCGGCGATGATGTCGGTCCCGCAGCCCGTGATGACAATCGGCGACTGCCCGCCGATGGCGCTCTGGATGTCGATGAGGCCCTTGATTTTCATGCCGCCCAGCAGGTTGGCGGTCTCGAAGAACGAGGTGTTGATGTGGCTGCCGAAACGCTCGACTGAGGATTCGGCATCGATTTTCTTGAGGACCAATAAATCAAGGTAGTTGATCTCCTCTTCCATGCTTTCGGCTTATGTCGAATAGCTTTAAAAAGAGCGGGGATTGGCAAAAGCATTGCGGTTCGTCGTTGGCCGACCCTGCCGGAAGCGGGCGCGCCCCCGTATCCGGGCAACCGGCCGGGAAGGCGGGTGTCCGTATGCCTTCGTGCCGGAAAGCGGGCGCCGTTCCGTATCCGCTCCGGCCCGCCGTCCGCCGGCGCCCGTATTTTCCGGCCTACACTTGTATTTTTTCGCCGATGGCCGGCGCGTATGCGTCGTAGCCCTCGAGGGCCAGTTCATCCGCGAAGCTGGCGCACGAATCGCCGTGGATGCAGAAGATCTTCTTGGGTTTGGTCTTGTCCACGAATTCGAACAGATCGCTCCGTCCGGCGTGCGCCGAGAAGTCGAGGTAATGCACAGGCACCGACGGTCGCACCTGCGTGCCGTCCACTTCCACGTATCCGTACTGGAGCAGGTTGTAGCCGTTCGTGCCTTCCACCGAATAGCCGGTGAACACGATTTCGGAGCGGTCGTTGAGCGAGAGCAAATAGCCCAGCGCCGGCCCGCCCTGAAGCATGCCGGCCGTGGAGACGATGACCGACGGCTCGGAAAGCACGTTCTGGCGGTCCCGCCGCCCGTTCTGCACGAGGCGGCAACCCTCGAACGCCTTGCGGAATTTCTTGGCGTCGCGGATGTACGAGGGGTAGTTGGACACGATCTGCGAGGCCTCCACGCCCATGCCGTCCACCCAGACGGGCATGTCCGGGTCGTGGCTTTTTAGGATGGAGATCAGCTCCTGCGTCCGGCCGACGGCGAACGCCGGCAGGAGCAGGTGGCCCCCCCGCTCGAGCACCTCGCGCGCCCGCTGGACCAATTGCACCTCCAAGTCCTTGCGGTTGGGGTGGTCGCGGTTGGCGTACGTGCTTTCGGTGATCAGGACGTCCACCTCGCCGGGGATCTCGGCCTTGTTGTGCATCTGCGTGTCCGAGAGCTTGAAATCGCCGGTGTACAGGATGCGCTTGCCCTGGTATTCGACGAGCACCATCGCCGAGCCGGGAATGTGTCCGGCATCGTAGAACGTGAGCGTGGTGTCCTTGATCTTCATGGGGACGTGGTAGCCGGTCGGCTTGAACGAGTCCATGGCCATGCGGTGAGACGAGCGCTTGTAGGGCAGCGTCCCGTATTCCTCGATGATGATCTTGGCCGAATCCAGAAGGAGCAGCTCGCTCATCTCGCGCGTGGGCGGCGTACCGAGCACCTGCGGCGTGTGGTGGTCGAAGAGCGAGGGCAGGTAGCCCACGTGGTCCAAGTGCGGGTGCGTGATCACCACCGCGTCCACGTCGGCGGGCGGGGGCATCGGGTAGAGGTGCGGATCCTTCTTGTTGTGGATTTTCAGCCCGCAGTCCAGCATGATTTCGCTGTCGGTGCGCAGCATGAAGCAGGAGCGTCCCACCTCTCGCGTAGCGCCTAAAAAGTCTATTTCCATTTTCTATTCCTCACAAAAAGCCATGCGTACGAATCGACGCGGGGGGAGAAGACGGCCTGCTAGGGCGTAGGCATACCTAAATCCGGACGCCTATCCTTATTCGCAGCCTTCTCTCACCCCAAGGCTTGGTTGATGCTGCATTGTTCATGAAATCGGCACTTTATAATTGTGTAGGATAAGGGAGGATTTCGCGCACATCCGCGCGCCGGCGGCCTTTTATCCCCAAGCTCCGTTGTCCATGCAGGTATTTTCGCGCCTTGCGCGCGCAGGTGGCACATATGAGAGGATTCCACGCGAATCTCGAGGAGGAAACACGCAAGAACGCCGATTTTCGCCGCGTGCTTTACACCGGCAAACACAGCCAGCTCGTCCTGATGAGCCTCAAGCCGGGCGAGGAGATCGGCGCAAAAGTGCACGAGGACCACGACCCGTTCTTCCGTTTCGAGGAAGGGGAGGGCCAGGCGCTCATCGACGATAACGTCTACGCGGTCAAGGACGGCGGCGGCATCGTCGTGCCCGCCGGCGCGAGGCATAACGTCATCAACACCTCCAAGCGCGCCGCCCTCAAGCTCTACACCATCTATTCCCCGCCCGAGCATCAGGACAAGGTGGTGCGGCGCACCAAGGCGCAGGCGTTGGCGGCCGAAGAGCATTTCGACGGCAAGACGAGCGAATAGGCGGAATTTGGGACTTCTTTCGCATTCTGTTTTTTCACCCTTTCCCTTGTCTTGACCCCAAATCCACTTTCCCATAACATATTAAATTCAGTCATCTATCAATAATGCCCCCTTGCGGGAGAGTTTGGCTATGGCATCCGGCAGCATGGACGATTCCCATCTTCTGTCCTTGTGGGAGGATTTCGTCCAGAACTATTGCACCCAAGACCTCGAGACCCTCGAAGCCAATTACCCCACCAAACGGAGCCTGGTCGTGGATTTCGGGAACGTGCAGCGGCACGACCCTGAGCTGGCCGCCTATCTTCTGGACAAGCCGGACATCGCGATCGAGGCGCTCGAGAAAGTCATCAAGAAGCCGACCGCCGGCTCGCTGGAGGACGTGCCCTTCGAGCCCCACGTGCGAATTTCCGGCGTGCCGGAGAACAACCTGCTCGTGCAGAACATCTCCTCCGTGCACATCGAGCGGCTCATCACCATCAAGGGCATCATCACCAAGCGCGCCGAGGTCTGGCACAAGGTGAAGGTCGCGCTCTACAAGTGCATGATGTGCGACCACGTGCTGCGTTTCCCGCGCACCAAGAAATCGATCACCCCGTAGGTTTGCCCGGAATGCAAGCGCCGCTCGCTCAAGCTGGACGAGGAGGGCTCGTATTTCGTGGACATCCAGCGCGCCGAGGCCCAGGAGCTGCTCGAACGCCTGCGCGGCGGCACGCCGGCCGCGCGACTCGAGCTGTACATGGAGGACGATCTGGTCAATTCGCTCACGCCCGGCGACCCGATCGAGATCACCGGCATCCTGCGCCTGCGTCCCCCGCTCAAGGGCAAGAACAAGCGCGAGGAGCGGGGCGTCTACGCCCGGTACCTCGACGTGAATTTCATCTCGGGCATGATGCGCGATTTCGAGGATTTGCCCATCAGCCCGGAAGAGGAGCGCACCATCATCGAGATGGCCAAGGACCCCAAGGTCTACGAGACGCTCTGCGCCGCCATCGCGCCGGGCATCTACGGCCATGACGAGGTGAAGCTGGCGGTGGCCCTGCAGATGTTCGGCGGCACCCGGAACAAGTTCCTGCCCGGCGGCGAGCCGATCCGCGACGACATCCATCTTTTGCTCATCGGCGACCCGGGCAGCGCCAAGACGCGCATGCTCCAGTACGCGGTCGATCTGGTGCCCAAGGGCATCTACGTGTCCGGCAAATCCGTCACTGGCGTCGGCCTGACCGCGGCGGCGGAGAAGGACGAGATGGGCGAAGGCGGCTGGACCCTCAAAGCCGGCGCGCTCGTCCTGGCGTCCGGCGGCATGGCCGCCGTGGACGAGTTCGACAAGATCGACGAGGAGGACCGGGCCGCGATGCATGAGGTAATGGAATCGCAATCCGTGAGCATAGCCAAGGCCGGCATCGTCGCCAAATTCAAGGCCAAGTGCGCCATCCTCGCGGCGGCCAACCCCAAGTTCGGCCGCTTCAACCGCAACCAGCTGCCCGGCGAGCAGTTCGACATCCCGCCCACGCTGCTCTCCCGTTTCGATCTCATCTTCGTCATCTTCGACACCCTGGACAAGGTGCGGGACACCGAACTGGCCGGCAAAATACTGGCCAACCACCAGTTCACGCTGGGGGCGGACTCGTCGAGCGGCGCGGACATGGCCGAGGCGGCCGCCAAAGAGAAGGAGCGCCGCGAGATTTTGAAGAAATACGTCTCCTATGCGCGGCGCAAATGCTACCCCCGCCTGAGCGACGAGGCGGCCGAGAAGATAAAGGAATTCTACGTGGATCTGCGCGCCCGGGGGGCGTCTTCCGGCTCGGTGCCGATCACCCCCCGGCAGATCGAGGGCCTGGTGCGCTTGGCTGAGGCGTCGGCCAAGCTGCGCCTCTCGCCCAAAGTGGAGCTTCAGGACGCGGAGCGCTCCATCGGCCTTCTCAACTTCATGATGAACGAGCTTCTGCGCGACAAGGAGACGGGCCTCTTCGACGTGGACATCATCGCCACCGGCAAGCCCAAGTCCATGGTGGACAAGCTCAACAACATCCTCTCCATCGCGCGCGAATTGCAGAAAGCCGAGGACATCGTCGAAATCAACAAGATCATCGCGGCCGCCGGCGAGATGCATGTCTCCGAAGCCGACGCGCGCCGGCTGGTGGACGAATTGATATACAAGGGGGAGCTGTACAAGGTCAAGCACGGGTACGTCAAAATCGTCGAGGAATACGGCTAAGATCAACCCGTCGGTCCCTAAAGAAGGTATTAATAACCGTCGCTTCGTTCCATATTCATCTCTGTATCCGGAGGCTTTCCCATGGAATCCAACGCTCCCATTCACGGCACATTCTCGGTCAAGTCCGGCCTGGCCCAGATGCTAAAAGGAGGCGTCATCATGGACGTCACCAATGCCGAGCAGGCGGCGATCGCGCAGGCGTCCGGGGCGGTGGCGGTCATGGCGCTCGAGCGCGTGCCGGCCGACATCCGCGCGCAGGGCGGGGTGGCCCGCATGTCGGATCCGCTCAAGATAAAACAGATCAAGGCGGCGGTCACCATCCCGGTGATGGCCAAATGCCGCATCGGCCATTTCGTCGAGGCGCAGGTGCTCCAGTCCCTGCAAGTGGATTTCATCGACGAATCCGAAGTGCTGACCGTAGCCGATCCGCTCAAGCACGTGGACAAGTGGCCTTTCAAGGTGCCTTTCGTGTGCGGCGCGCGCGACTTGGGCGAGGCCCTGCGGCGCATCTCCGAGGGCGCGGCCATGATCCGCACCAAGGGCGAGGCCGGCACCGGCAACATCGTCGAGGCGGTGCGGCACATCCATGCCATGGGCCACGAAATCGTCGCGCTCAAGGGCGCGGGCCGCAAGGACATGGAGAAGGCGGCCAGACAGATGCGCGTGGATGTCGATCTGGTGCAGAAAGTGGCGCAGGCGCAGAAATTGCCGGTGGTGAATTTCGCGGCCGGCGGCATCGCCACGCCTTCCGATGCGGCCCTTTGCATGCAATTGGGCTGCGACGGCGTGTTCGTCGGCTCCGGCATCTTCAAATCCTCGGATCCGGCCGGTCTGGCCAAAGCCATCGTGCAGGCCACGGCGCACTACAGCGACCCGGACACGATCGCGCGCGCCTCCGAAGGCCTGGGCGCGGCCATGAGCGGCTTGGACATGGCCCAGATCCCCGAAGGCCAGCGTCTGGCGTCGAGAGGAAATTAAAAACCGGGGCGCGCGCATGCTGACGCCCGATACCCTTCAGGAAAAATATTCGGCCCGCCGGCACGAGATTGAAAAAAGGCTGGATGATTTCGCCCGGATTTCGCGACAAGGCGACGATGCCCTCCTGTCCGAGCTCTCTTTTTGCATCTGCGCGGCCAACTCGTCCGCTGAAGCGGCGTCCAAAGCACAACGCGAGCTTGTCGAGTCCGGCCTGCTCTTCTCCCAAGACGCTCCCGCTGTTTCCGCCGTCCTCCTTTCTTCGGGCGTGCGTTTCCACAAGAACAAGGCCAAATACCTGATGGAAGCCCGAAAAGAGCTGTTCGGCAAAAAAGGGCTGGAAAAAACGATTTTGACGCACGAGGAGCCGACGATGCTCCGAAATGCCCTCGCAGACGAAATTTCCGGACTGGGCATGAAAGAGGCCGGCCATTTCCTGCGAAACACCGGCCTTGCGACGGAGGTCGCCATCCTCGACCGCCACATCCTCAAGAACATGGCCGGCTTGGGCATCATCGCGCGCCGGCCCAAGACCCTGACGCGCAAGCGCTACATCGCCATCGAGAAGAAGATGCAAAGGTTCTGCGAAAAGTCCGGCATCCCGATGGCGCATCTGGACTTGCTGATGTGGAGCGAGGAGACCGGCCGGATATTCAAGTAAAAGAAACGCGCGGATTCTCCCGAAGGCCGTTGTTCAAGGAAGCATGGCCCTCAAAAAAGGTATTTTGAGCTCTTCGCTTTCGACTTTGAACCGGGCCGTATTATTTTCCATATCAAGTTCTGTGCAGGTGAACCGGTATCCCTCATCGTGAGCCTGTTGGAGCGGCTCCCAGAAGTGCGTGTTGGCTTTCTTTTTGACTGCCATGTGCGCGTTCTTTTCAAGGCAAATCGTTGTGAACTCTTTTTTATCCTCTTTGCGGTGGATGCGGATGGTTGCGAATTCGGTCATTCTCCCATCTATCTTCTTTGTCTTTAAGCTGTCGAGCACGAAATAAATCTGGCCGATCTCTCCGCTATGGCCGGGCTTGAGCTCGTAAAACCCTCCAAAAACAGTATGGTTGGCCGTGCCATTGGCCGGGTTTGTTTTCCCATTTTTCGGATTGGGCCACTGGTTCAGCTTCATCTGCATGACCTCGTCTGCGCGTGTGTTCAAGACGTTGCGTATAGCCTCTTATGGGGCTGCAAGGTTTTAATCTTTTCTTTGGCGGGCGGCAAATCCGTCATCCTCGGAAAAGCGAGGCTCGCGGCTTTTTTCGCCGGACGTTCGCCCCGCAAGCATTTTAAGCAGCGGTCCGCATCTTGTTATCATGCTTAACATCGGAGTGCTAGCCCTGCAAGGCGGGGTGGCCGAGCACGTCTCGGCCCTGCGGCAGGCCAGCGAGAGAATCGAAATCCCCGTTTCCGTCCGCACGGTGCGCACGCCGGAGCAACTGGCGGGGCTGGACGCGCTTCTCATGCCCGGCGGCGAGAGCACCACTCTGGGCCTTCTTCTCGAACGGCAGGGCATGTTCGGGCCGATCGGGGCCATTCCGCACCTCTTCGGCACATGCGCCGGCCTCATCCTCATGGCCAAGGAAGTGGAAGGCAAAGCCGAAGGCCAGCGCGGGCTCGCCCTGATGGACATCCGGGTGAGCCGAAACGCGTATGGCAGCCAATCCGATTCATTCGAAAGCCGGCTGGAGGGCGAGCTGACCGGCAAGACGAAAATCCTTTTCATCCGCGCGCCCAAGATACTGGGCGTGGGACCGGGAGTCCAAGTGCTTGCTTCCTTGCCCGCAAAAGCGAGCGCCGAGCCCGCTCCTCCGGAAGCAAGCCATAGCGAAAAAGCAAGCCCGGAGCCGGGCCATTCGTCGGTGCCGGGCGAACCGGTCATCGTCATGCAGAAGCAGCCGGGCCGGATTTTTCTGGGCGCCACCTGCCATCCGGAACTGACGACCGGCAAGGTGCACGAGTTCTTTTTGAAGCAGGTTGCCGGCGCGGCGGACTATACCAGACCGAGAAAGTGATGCGATAAAATTGCATCTGTCTTTCGACGAGGTTTGGCCGTCGCAAACCACGGTTTGCGATAAGTGAGCGGCAAAGCCGCTCACTGCATAAGTGGCCCCGCAAGAGCGACAACCGTGTTGTCGGTCGGCAACAGATTTGCCGATAGGTCGGCAGTAGCCGACCGTGCAAGTCGGCAACGGCCGACTGCGCATTGCGGGGGCACTATAACATCCATCCGTTCTTTGTGGCTTTTCGGTCAACGGGCGGCTTGCTCGGATGGGGCGTATCCGTCCGGACCTGCGCCGGCGAGCCGCGTCGTCTTTGAAATTCACGGCCAGACGGGAAGCCCATCGAGCTGTCCATAGCAGTTCTCGTGCGTTTTTCCTGAGGGGTTAGCGAGTCCGAACCGGATATCCTTGACATCGGACCCGCTGATCCGATCGGGCAGATCGAACTCGAAGTAAGTGGCGTTGCCCACGGTCTCCCCGTATCCGCCGACGAACACGGCGGGCGCGAGCGTGAGGTTCGCGTCCATCGCCTGCATCCCTTCCGGGTGGCCCACTTCGACGATGAATGGGTAGAAGGTGCGGTTGAGCACGTCCATGCGGCCCAGCATCGCGCGGTCCACGCTCACCGTCAGGAGCCGGACGGTCTTTGCCATGGCCGGGTTCGCCCCGCCGTTCGCCCGCGCCGGATCCGTGACGGCTGCGCTCTCGCAGGTCAGGTCGATCGGTCGGCCGATCGGTTTTTCCCAAAGTTTCTGTTCCAGGAACACGTCCGGATATTTCACTTCCCGGGCCGAATACAGGGCGATCACGGGCACGTCGACATAAACTTGCCGGTCCGAGACGATCTTGCCGTCGCCGTTGACGAGGGTCTGCAAGATGACGTTCATCGCGGGGCTTTCCACGCGCTCCTGCCGCACGATCATGCCCTGGATGTTGTAGAAGTGGCCTTCGTTCAGGTAGGCGCAGCTGGCATTGTCCTCTGTCTTGATCAGGAACGGGGTCTCGCCGAAGAAGCACCCGGCCTTGTCCACGAGCCGGACCGTCTCGTTAAGCTCGTGGTACGCGGAATAGTTCTCCCCGGAGTATCCGATTTCTATCGGGGGCTTGGCGCAACCGGAAAATAAGAGCGCCAGCACGAGAATGGCGGCCCAGACGGCGGGCGCAGCCGGAAGCATGTTTTTTCCCATACGCTTTTTTGAAACAAGATGGTTTAATTGGCTTTCTGTCCGCGCGTGCAGAAGAAGACGATTTTACCCGGGCCCTGGTTTTCGGGTCCGGCTCTTATCGCACGGTCCCGAATCCGGACAGCCGCCAGCGCTGGCCCATCCGGCGGCAGAGCGCGACCTTCGTGCCTTTCTCGGCGTAGATGGGCCGCTTGAGCCGGAGGGTGAGCTGCCCGCCCTTGAGCTTGGTGATCACGCCGATGCTCGTGGCCGTCCCGACCGAGATCACGAGCGGCTCGGCCATCTTGAGCGGCGGGTTGTCGAAGCCCTCGCGCTTGACCAGCGTGTATTCGATTTCGGGCTGGTCCAGCACCGGCCCGAGCGCGGAGGCCTTTCCGGCGATGTTGCCAATGAGCATGTCGCCCTTGGTGAGAGAGGGGTCGAGCAGGGTGCCCAGCGCGATGAGTCCGCCCGGCTTGGCCACTTCGAGTTCCCCGTCCGTGGTGTGCAGGCTCGTGACCTCGAACTCGAGGGGCAGGTAGACTTCCTTGCCCTCTTTCTCCTTCGAGCGCTTGATGATGCCGGGCTTGATCTGCATCCTGTCCCCGACCTTGACCGTGCCGGAGATGAGCGAGCCGCCGATGACGCCGCCGTTGAGCTTCTTCACGGGCGCGCCGGGGCGGTTGATGTCGAACGAGCGGGCCACGTACATCTTGGCCGGCGCGTCGGGGTCGCGCTTGGGGGTCTTGATGTTCGTCTCGATGGCCTCGATCAGCCGGTCGATGTTGGCGTCGTAAGTCGCGGAGATGGGGATGATGGGCGCCTTTTCGGCGCTCGTTCCTTTGAGGAATTTCTTGATCTGCGCGTAATTCTCGAGCGCCTTCTCGGGCGGCACAAGGTCGATCTTGTTCTGCACCACTACGACGTTCTTGATGCCGAGGATGTCCAGCACCATGAGATGCTCGGCCGTCTGGGGCTGCGGGCACTCCTCGTTGGCCGCGATGACGAGCAGGGCGCCGTCCACGATGCTGGCGGCCGATATCATCGTGGTCATGAGCGTCTCGTGCCCCGGCGCGTCCAGGAACGACACCCGCCGCGAAATATCGCTCTTGCCGTTGCATTTGGGGCAGGCCTCGCCGATGGAGTACGTGCCGTCCTTGGGGCATTTGTAGAATATGGAGTCGGCATAGCCGATCTTGATGGTGATGCCCCGCTTGAGCTCTTCAGAATGCGTGTCGGTCCATTTGCCGGTGAGGGCCTTGGTCAGGCTGGTCTTTCCGTGGTCGACGTGCCCGACCATCCCGATGTTGACTTCGGCTTGCAATCAAAAACCTCTATGTGAAATGACGGCCTGTTTTTGCGCCTTTCAATTTCCCTGCTTTTTCTCTCTCTTTCTCCCGGCTTCTGTTTTCCCTACTGCTTTTTCTCTCTCTTTCTCCCGGCTTCTGTTTTCCCTACTGC
>JAHFEC010000138.1 GCA_023248665.1 Microcaldota archaeon
ATCGAGAACATTGCGAGAATCTTTCGAGTCGAATTCATGGCATCAGCGCGTGATATAGCCCTTGTTGCGCAGCCAGTCCACCTGGATGTGGTTGTAGCGCCAGATGACGTCGCCGTGCTTCTCGCCGTCGATGGCCCACGGCTTGATGATCACCACGTCGTTGTGGCGCACCCAGATGTTGCGCCGGATCTTGCCCGGGATGCGGCCGATGCGCTCCTTGCCGTCCTTGCATTGGACGGAAAGGCGCCCGCCGCCCAGCGTGGCCGTCACCACGCCGAGCACCTCGCCCTCCTCGGGGAGGCGCACGCGGATCGGCGCGTCGCCTGGCGCCGCCGGACGATAGGGGGGACGGCGCCCGCCCTGATTGCCTCGATAACCTGCCATCCAAGATCACATCTCTTGCGGACCGCGCAGGATCCGCATATTTTTCCAAGCTGGAAAACTCTATCGCCAATGACCATCCGTTCAACGGGCCGGAGCCCGCGCGCCGCAGGCCTCGCACACCAGCGTGCGCACGCCGCCGGATTCCACCAGTTTGGTGTCCGGGCGCTTGCATTCCTTGCAGATGACGAACGCCGAGATGAAATTGCCGAGCTTCTCGCTGATCTGCCGCTCGTATTTCTTGCCGTGGAGCACGAGCTTGCCTCCGTCGAGCGTGGCCGGCACCGCCAGCTCCCGGCCCATGTATTTGGAGAGGAGCGCGGGCTCTCGCCGGAGCTTCTGGCAGATCGCGTCGAAATTGCGGATCAGGGTCTTGTTGCCCTGCATCATGATCTCCGCCACCGGCGGCTCGAACCGCTCGTTTGAGAGCGTCTTCTCGGGCAGGGCGGCGCGCGCGCGTTTGAGCAGGTCTTCGTAGGATTCCAAATCATCCCTCGTGGAAATGAAAACGATTACGGCTGATGATTGTTCTTCGCAGCCTTGATATTAAAAGGCATCGGCACCGCGTAAAGAAAAATTGCGCAAAAACGGCCCGATTCTTATCCGCCCCGCAAATTATCCGCCCAGTATGATCTTGTCGCCCACGCGCTCGATGTCCATGAGCGAGACCATGAATTTCTGGCCCAGCGGGGACTTGAGCGCGAGCGCGCCGTCCTTGGCGTCCACGCCGAGCACCTTGCCCATGTAGTTGCCGGATGCGCCCAGCACTTCCTTGTTCTCGAGCTTGAGGCCGAGGATGACCCGGTATTTGATGCGCTTGAGCAGGTGGATGGAGACGAAGCCCATCAGCACCGAGGCGAGGATGATCTCCACGAAGTCGCCGAACGAGACGTATGGTGCGCTGTCGTTGATCACCCACGACGCGCCGGCCCAGAACACCAGCCAGAAGAGCACCACGAACACGGCATACATGCCGTAGCGGATGACCTCGACCTTGCGCTTGTCCAGCACGAGGTCGATCACCCGGCCGGAAAAGAGCATGAGCAGGGCGGGCGGCAGGAGCAGGAGCGTGCTGCGGATGGCGGAGGCGATCAGCTTGGCCGGCGTGGTGACGAACACGGACGGGCTCAGGAGGCTCTGGTAGCCCGACCAGAGCGCGATGCAGATGAGCAGCACGGAAGAAAAATAGATCACCAGCGACACCCGCTCCACGCTCAGGTCGAACGAGGAAACGGCCTTGGCCAGCGCCTCCTCGATGCCGAACGCCTTCATGAACAGGTAGAGCGAGATGATGGCGACAGGCACGGGCCAGCCCCAGTTCATGAGGCTGGAGAGCACGAACAGCACGCCCAGCATCGCCGGGATGCCGAAGAACATTCGCGCGTAATACGGCTCCTTGAGCTTCTCGAGGATGACGAAATAGGTCTTCTCCAGCTCCTTGGCCTGCTTCATGGTGAGCACTTCGACCGAGTCGATCTTCAGGCGCGACTGGATGATGGGAATGGTGGTCTCGTCCGACGCGCCGTCCGAGACGAAGATGCAGGATTCGCAGGGGAACTGGGCGATGATCTGGTCGAGCTGGCCCGAAACGGCGTCGTCGGCCGCGTAGCCCAAGCGAGGCGAGCCGGTGAGCGTGGCCACCTGCACGTTGTGCTCCTTGGACAGCTGGTCGTAGACGGCGATCGCCTTGAATATGGCATTGGTGTCCGGCTCGGCCGGGTCGGCGACGCCGAGCTTCATCGCGGCGGCGAGGTTGGCCTCGCGCCCGATGACGGGGCCCGAGATGCCGGCCTTCTCGTAGAGGTCGTTGTCCCGGTCCACGCAGATGACGAGCTTGGATTTCCTGAGCATGGATAAGACATCTGCAATAGGTATTTAAATATTCAACGTGTCGTTCTGTGGTATCGGTTTAACTTGTTTTAGATGATTTTATGGATGATTCGCCCTCTTCGCCGACCCCGCCCACCCCCCGCCGCGTCAGCCCGGGAGAGGAACTCGGCATCGAGGAGGAGTATGCGACCGGCCCCGGCACCTACATGGAGAACGGCGTCATCCGCGCCACCATCGAAGGCGTCGTGGTGCGGGCCGAGCGGATGATCACGGTCCTCCCGCACGCGCGCCTCTCGACGCTTGAACCCGGCACCACCCTGATTGGATGCATCGACAACATCTCCGAGCCGGTCGCGCTCGTGGTGGTGGACGCCGCGGACCATGCTGGGAACCGCTTCGTGCGCTCGTCCGACTACTGCATCCTGCACGCCAGCTACATCAAGCGCGGCTACGTCAAGAACATGCGCGACGAATACCGCATCGGCGACATCATCCGCGCGCGAGTCGTCATGAAGAAGAACGGCGAGACGCAA
>JAHFEC010000055.1 GCA_023248665.1 Microcaldota archaeon
GAGCACGCTTTTCTGCATAAATTTGCGGGCGGAATCGGCGATCCGGTTTTTTTCGCCGGCATCCAGCACCTCTCTCCAGTCTTCTCCGTTTTTTATCTTTTGAATCTGGTTCGGCTTTATGTTCGCCGGCCGGTTCCCCTCATTGACATGGTCCCAGAATCCGGCCCGAAGCAGGGCATTATCGAGTACGTCCGTGTATTGCTGGGGCATCACTTTCACGCCATAAAAAGCCTCGAAATCATTTCCCATCTGGCTTTTGGCCGTTTCCCAGTACATCTCATTGAGCGCCCGGCCTTCGAAGGCCTTGGTCTTTTCCAGCATGTGCGCCCGGGCATCCGGGGTCAGGTCGATTTCATCCATTCCCATGCCCTTGAGCGTTTTTTTCACCGCCGCATCCATGCGGTCGCCGAGGAATCCATCAGCGACCTTGCGGGTTTTGCGTATGGCCGCGCGGATGGCCGGCTCGTCTCCGAACAGTATCCCGACTTTCTTGGATTGGGCTTTTTTGGTCTCAGCCACGAATTTCTCGCCCAGTGCATCCGGGCCGAGAAGCTCGCCGCTCAAATCCACCAGCTCATAATCGGGGAGCACGAGCGCGGCTTCCACCTGTGTCCTGAAATCGTTTTTCACCCGCTTTTTGAAGTCGTCTATAAGCTCGTTATACCTCTTCGATCTCTCCTCAATGCTTCCATTCGGAAGTTCTTGCATCACTTTCTGGGCCGCTTCGGAACGGGCTTTGGCGAATTTATCCGCGTAATCCTTGCTGTTGAAAATGGCATTGTCGATGCTCTTGGAATATTTCCCGTTGTTGAAAAGCACGTCGTCCAACAGCGCGTCCATCTCCGCCTTGAATTTTTCGGCATAAGGCAGGACGACATTGCCGCTCATCCCGGGCGGAACAAACGCCTTTTTTATCATGAAACTGGCCCAGAGGCCCGCCACCGCATAGCCGGCCGTCTGGAAACTGAAGAGCGACCCAAATCCCATACCTGCCGTCAGCACCGGCTGTTCGTTCTTGGTGATCTTCCCGATCTGCGAGAGCCGGACATTGTCGTACGGTCCGCCGGGCAGAGGCTCTTCTTTGGGGGGCCGGCTCATCTGGAGTGCGCTCATATCAAACAGAAACATGCCAAGACACCTTATGCTCTCATCCATGCGCTTGTTTTAATCCTGCCTGCCGATTCCCATCTGTTCCATATGGGCAGCGGTGAGGATCTCCGTTGTTGTTATCTGGCCGTTGATCCAGAGGTTGCGCAGCCCTTTGGCATACTCCTGCGCGGTTTTGTCAAGTCCAGTCGCGCCCTCTTTCGTCTGCTTTTGCAGCTCCTCGTCGAATCCTTTGCCGCCCACGAGCCCTTTGTCGAGCCTCTCGAACAGGCCGCCCAAATCGATGCCGCTATATTGCCCAGTCTGCCGCATGTAATATCTCGCGGCGAGCGTGAAGCAGTCGTCCGGGGCGTTCCGGATCTGTCCCAGCATCTTGCCGGACGCATCGGACCAGTCTTTTTTGACAATTTCATCCAATTCCCGTATCCCATCCGCGGTGATTGTGCTGTTCTTCACCGCATCCATCAGCTCGCCCAGCCGTTTGCCGCCCGAAATCCCCTGCGCATCCGGCTCGTTCAGGGGCCCGCCGTGCATGAGTATCTGCTTGAATGTGCTGGCCAAGGTGAAACGGGAAAAGTCGCTGTAGGCGCGCAGGGCCCCTGGATTCTTCTGCACCCATACTGAGCGCGTGCAGGCCGTGCGCACCATCATGCCGAGCGCGTCCTCGCCGGTAGTGTGGATCGGGATTTGCCCGAGCAGAGTCTCGTCGATTTGGGGAATCCACGCCAGCGCCTCGTTCGCGAGTTTCACGATGGCCGGATTCCCAAGATCGGCCTTATTCATCGCTCGCACGCCGCTCCGGTAAGGATCGCGCTGCATCTCGCTCCAGAGCGCGTCGGCATCCTCTCCGGCCGCCTGGCGGAATGCCTTCTCGTAGAGTCCGGGCTGGTAATCGCGCAGGTATCTCCATTTCTTCTCGTACGTGCCGAGGCTCCCGATCTGTTTGGAAAGCAAAGGATAGTCTTTTTCGAGCCGGGCGATGGCCGTCTCATTGGCGTCGATGGCCTTGCACCAGATATACGTGGGTACGATGTACTGCTGGTAGGCCAGCGCGACGCTGTCATTGAGTTCCTCGCTTCTCTGGTCTTTGGTATATTCTTTGGCCGGCACCGGCATGTCGTCTCCCCGCAGAAGCGGCTCGTTGCCGCTCACGCCAAGGCCGGGCAGTTTCGCATTGGCATCTTGCTGGAGGTTGGTCCATGTCGTGGCGGCAACCATGCTGCCGATGCTTCCGGAAAATCCAACCCGCTCTGCGAACCTCGCTCCGAACGCCCCGGTCTTCGCAAGCTCGCCCGCCCCTGCCGCCACGGCTTTCTCGAAGGCGAACGCCGCCCCGCCGGCCACGAGAGACGCGAGGAACAGGGCATCGATCGCCCGTCCCAAGTCCTCGCCGGGCCCCGGACCCGCGAATTTTCCGCAATGGAACAGGCGGGAGATCCTTTCCCCTTCCCGTTCCACGGTTCCGGCCAGGAATCCGCCGGCGCCGATGGCGAACGTGTAAGGGGTCGGGACCATCATAAGCCAGCCCAGATAGGATGCATTTTCGAGCATGGCATTCCACACCGCGTCAGGTGCCGGTTTGGACACGATTTCCATTGCATCTGTGCCGGCCGCGCCCGCTTTCTTGCCAAAGAAATAATACACTCCCGCGCCGGCATATCCCGAATCGGCGAGGTCCTTGAGCGCTTCGATCTCGTTTTTGCCCCGTCCGCGCTTCTTGGCTTCGGTGTCCACCACGTACACTTCGCCGTTATCGCGCGTCGTGAAGAGCAGGGCGCGGGGCTTGATCGAACCCGTGCCGTAATCAAAGAACAGCACCGTGTTCGCCCGCATGTTCGCCCGCATCCGTCGGCTCTCTTCTTGGCCGATCGAGGCCCACAATGGCGATTCGACCACTTGGGGCGGGGGTTCGAACAGCAACGCTTCGGCCAGCAGCATGCCGGTCCGCTCGGCCAGCCCGAGCCTGCCGATGTCCTGCTTATTCACCCTGCCGCACTGGAGCGAGAATTTTCCAAATCCTTCGCTCTCCTCGTAACGGGTCTGGAGAACCAGCTGCCCGTAGAACTCGCGCAAATCCTTGATGCGCAGCGAGCCTTGGCCGTCCTTGGGCACTTTCGCGAACTCGAAATCCTCGCTTTTTGGGTCCATCTCCTTCATGTGCCAAACGAATCTGCCATTCTCGCGCTTGCCGGCGGCCAAGATAATGGCGTTTTCGGGAATGTCCACACACACCTGCATGTCCTCGAACCACTGGGAGTTTTTTCGGCGTACCGCGTAATAGGTGTCAGGGTCCACCTGCGCGAACGACTTTCCCGACGCGTCAATGCCAATCGTGATCTCCTCGGCGTCGATGCGCCGGCGTTGCGGCCCGGATGAGGCGGCGGACGTGATTCCCGGATCGCCGCCGAACATCTTGTCGGGCTGCTCAAAATACTCGATCGAGCCGGAATAGTATTTGTCCAGCCCGGCGAATCTCTCCGACCATGCCTTCCGGGTCATGGAAGCCATGCGCACGATTTCCCATTTGAGCGGGCGCTCCGGCATGGACGCCACCCGTTCGGGCGGCAGGACGTATTCGGCGATATTCTTGGCATAATTGGCCAGATAAGAGTTGAAGTCCATCTCGCTGGCTGGAATATACCCGCCTTCGGCCAAGGTATTCGCCTTCACGTTCTCCAAATATTCAAGTTCAGCTTTTTTCTGCCAAATTGGCTCCTGATTCTGCCGTTCCACCGCGCTGCCGGGTCCCAGATAATCAGAGCGGAACTGCACAAAATTTTCGGGCCCCGTTATCTTGAGCGCGGGCGTCTTGATAATGGGCTGGTTGCGAATCAGAGAGTACATGTCGTCCGGATTATTCTTGTCCGATTCATTTCTGGGCGCCGGGCTCCGGTTATTCACACGGGCCGGCACGGTTTGGGGCTCATCTTCGCGAGCCTTGCTCGGCCTGTCCTTGAACCCCTGCGCCCCGACCATGCCTCTAAAATCCATGCGCTCTTTATATATTTATTGAGGTGCAAGTACTTTCGTCGCAATATCATGATTTTCATCATTCTGTCTTATCCTGAGGTGTTGTGTTTATGGTCCCGTTCAAGCAGATCGCTCCTGCCATCTGGGAGATCGAGAAAACCGGCGACATGCGCGTGCCGGCGCGCATCTACGCCAGCGAGAAGATCGCGCTGAGCATGACCAGCGACCGGACCATGGGCCAGCTGGCCAATGTGGCCACCCTGCCGGGAATCGTCTCGCAGGCCGCGCTCATGCCGGATGGCCACGAGGGCTACGGATTCCCCATCGGCGGGGTGGCGGCCTTCGACCCCGAGAACGGCGGCGTGGTCAGCCCGGGCGGGGTCGGCTATGACATAAATTGCGGAATTCGACTTCTTACCACGAATCTCACCGAGGCCGACATCGCCCCCAAGAAGCGCGAGCTGGTGGACAAACTGTTCGCCAACGTGCCTTCCGGCGTCGGCTCCAAGGGCAAGCTTCGCTTAAGCGAGAGCGAGCTTGAAGAGGCGGTTACGCAAGGCGTGCCTTGGGCGGTCGAGAAAGGGTATGGCCGTCGCGAGGACATCGAGGCGTGCGAGGAGCGCGGCTGTATCCCGGAGGCCCAATTCGCCAACATCTCGCCATTGGCGCGAAAGCGCGGCCTGCCCCAGTTCGGCACGGTCGGCGCGGGCAACCATTTTGTCGAGGTGCAGAAGGTCGAGAAGGTGCTGGACGCCAAAACCGCCAAGGCCTTCGGCCTCTGGCCCGGCCAAGTCGTTGTGATGATCCATTCCGGCTCCCGGGGTTTCGGGCACCAGATCTGCACCGACCATCTCCAGATGATGATCCAGGCCGCCGGCAAGTACAACATCAAGCTGCCGGACCGCGAGCTGTGCTGCGCGCCGCTCTGCTCGCCCGAAGCGGATCATTATCTGGGCGCCATGCGCTGCGCCGTGAATTTCGCCTTCAACAACCGGCACATCATGATGCACTGGGTGCGCCAGACCTTCGATGCGGTGCTCGGGCGCTCCGTCAGTGATGACATGCATCTTCTGTATGACGTATGCCACAACATCGCCAAATTCGAGGAGCACGACGTGGACGGCCAGCGCAAAAGGCTTTGCGTGCACCGCAAGGGGGCCACGCGCGCCTTCGCCGCCGGCCGGCCCGAGCTTTCTGGCAAATACCATAACATCGGCCAGCCGGTCATCATTCCGGGTTCGATGGGCACGGCCAGCTACGTGCTTCTCGGGCTTCCCGGCTCGATGAAAAACACCTTCGGCTCCACCTGCCACGGCGCCGGGCGGCAGATGAGCCGCTCGAGGGCCATGCACACATGGAAGGGCGAGGACATCCAGAAATCGCTGGGCTCGCGAAACATCATGGTCAAAGCGACCGAAAGCGAGCTCATCGCCGAAGAGGCGCCCGGCGCCTACAAGGACGTGGACGAGGTGGTGCGCTCGGTCGAGATGGCCGGCCTCTCGAGCATCGTCGCCCGCACGGTGCCGCTGGCCGTGGTGAAAGGCTAGAGAATAAAACTCGGACAAACACGGCTTCCGTGCCAGAACCGCTTTTGGCCCGGACCGGGATTGAGAACTTTAATAAAGAGTGCACGAATGTCCTCCTCATGGGGTCCCTAGGTCCGAAAGGCCGGCTCGCATTGGCGTTCTTCCTGATTTTTTCATCCAGCGCGCTCATTTGCGGGGCAGACTGGCAAATCCAATCCGATCCTTCGGACTCCCTGATCATGCCTCCGCCATTGCCGGACAACGGCACCTCGGCCACCTATCTTCTGATGCTTGAACTGCGCGATTACCAGACCAAAGCGCTCGTCAACGACACGCATGCGCTCATATCGATCAGCGACAACCGGAGCGGGGAAACGACGCAGACCATAGAATACATCGGCCCGTCCGGACAGGCCCGGATCATGCTGGCGGCCGGCCATTATGACATCTCCCTGGTCGTAGACCAGATCGACACGGCCGGCAAGGATTACTATTACTCGTTCTCCAAGTCCATCGCATCCAACCAGACCCAGACGATTTACCTCTTCTCGGTCGGCTCGGTCGTCGGTTCCGTGGTCTCCTCTCAGGGTCAGATGGTGGTCGGGGCCAAGGTGAAGCTGGATTGTGGTTCGGATTACGGGCAAATTGAGCCGCTTGTGAGCGACGAATTCGGTCAGTTTAACGCCCCGCTGGCCCCGGCCAGCGATTGCCGCATCTCGGCCGTATCCGGAAGCCAAACCGGCTATGAGGACGTGTCCATCCGGCGCGGCGGGCGCGTGGTGAGCAAAATCATGCTCAACGAATCCGTTGGCGCGAACGCCCCCGGCACATTCGGCGTTCCGTTCTCAGGTGAGATCGCCGGGTTCATCATCGGCGGCATCATTGTCGTGGGCCTGTTATTCCTGTTCTACAAATTCGAGAAGCAGGAGCACGGCGCACCCAAAGAAGGGGATAAAGGCCAACCCGCAGAATTCGGGCAGAAGCTAAAAAAGGGAGATAAAAACAAGCCGGGAGAATCGTCCTTCGTTCCCGATGCCAAGGCGACAAAAAAGAAGGAATCCAAGTCAAAACACGCGCAACATGGAAAATCGCGCATTCCCGTATCGTCGCTAAGCTATCATTTGTCCACGCATCCGTTTTCTGCTTCGCACGCCGCTATTCCCGCAAATGTTCATGCTTCATCGTCTCTCCCAGCCCCCGCCGTTTCCGCCCGCGCGCAGGACATCCTCAAGACATTGAGCGAGAACGAGAAGAAAGTGGCCGAGCATCTTCTCTCGAGCGGCAATAACAGCACGCAGGCGCGCATGAGAAATTCCCTCGGCCTGCCCAAGACTTCATTGGCGCGCATCTTGCAGATGCTGGAGCGAAAAAGAGTGGTGGAAGTTGAGCGCATCGGCAAACTCAAGAAAGTGAGGCTGACAGACTGGTTTTTGGGCCGGGAATGAACATGCCAAAATATCTCTTCGACGAGAAAGCAACAAAAATAAAGGGAAAAAAACCTCCAAACGCCATTTGGCCGAATATTCTGTCTTTTTTGGATGTTTGGACCATTCTTAAGCCTTATTTTCCTTTTTCGGACCGCCCAAGTTATATATAAACGGCCAGACTCAAGAAATACAGCAAGCGCGAAAAAATCGCGAACAAAAAAACAAAAAGCGAAAAAAACCAAAACAACGAACTGGTGCAAAAAATGCAAAACGAAAATGAAGAAATCAAAAATGGCGAGAGCGCCCAGAACGAGCGCGCCTCTTCCAATATACTGGATACGCTCAACACATTGGTCCTGCTGGCAATGGGATGACGATTACCCGAACGGGATGAAAAACAATCTAAAAAACTGGTGGTTGTATATGAAAAACGCATTTGGACTTTCAATGCTGTTCGTTACGCTGGCCTTAGTGCTCAGCGGGGCGGCT
>JAHFEC010000056.1 GCA_023248665.1 Microcaldota archaeon
AGCACGGCGACCGCCACGAGGGCGACGATAATGATCGGGACGATCGGAAGATTGTCTTTGGGCGATCCCATCCGGGCCGCGCGCTTTAGGTCTGTGTCGATGTCTTTCATAAAACCAACCTCGCGAATGCGTGTGCGTCTATCACATGCGTTGCCGCATCTTCTCCACACTTGACTGACCTGTTATTATCGGGCCGCGACTATTTTAACAATATCTCCGTCCTTGAGCGGGTGATCCCGGCCGACGCGCATCTTGGTGCGCGCATCCAGCGCGCCCACGAAGCCCGTGGCCAGGTCGGTATGTATCTTGGCGGCCAGCCCGATGGCGGTGGTGCCTTCCGGCACCAGCAGGGCATCCGGAAGCACCGTGCCCTGCCGGTCCGAATAGCGGTTCTCGTCTTCCACCGGATAAACCACCATCATTTTGAGCATGCCAAAAACCAGCGCGCCCAGCGCCTGCGGCACGCCGGTCCCGCCGTTCTGTCGCACGAACCGGCGCATCTGCTCCAGCGCCCCCCGCTGTTTCTCGTCTGGCATGCCGAGGATGTCGAACGCATCGGCGCCGGGTCGATAATCAACCAATCCTTTGAGCGCGGCCTTGTTGAGCGCGTACTCGTACGCCGCGGAACAAGGGACGATCGGGGGCATCGGCGCCGCGCCGCCCGAGCCGGCCGGAATCGGGCCGCCGTTCCCGCCCCGGCCTTTGTTTTTTTCCATTTTTCCGATCCTTTCCGGCGTGCCGGGGATGTCGGCCTTGTTCGCCGCCACGAGGCGGGGCTTTCCGTCCGCATACAAATTGCGCGCGAATTTTCTTATCTGCTCCTCGCTCCAGAGTATCTTCACAAGCGGCAGGCCGTCTTTGCCGGCCGCCTCGCCGATCGCGCGCTCGCTGTAGCCCAGTCCCGAAAGCGCCTCGCCCACCTCGGACAGTCCTTGGTTTCGGAATTTTGGGTAATTTCGCCGCACGACGTCTTCCAGCCACGCCTCCATCTCGTCCCCCAGAAAGCCGATCTCCTCATCGAGCGGGAAATCCGAGGCGGGGTTGCCTTCCAGGTCCGTGCGCCCGGACGCGTCCACCACTTGGATGAAGCCGTCCGCGTTGCGCAGATCATCGAGGAATTTGTTGCCCATCCCCCGCCCGTCGTGCGCGCCCGGCACGAGCCCGGCCACGTCCAGCACCTGCACGGCCACCTCCCGCATCCCGCCGTGGCAATGCCCGCCGCGCGCGTCGCATTTGGGCAGGCCGAGGCCGACGTGGGCGCAGGGCACGCGCAGCAGCGCCACGCCCCGGTTCGGCTCGATGGTGGTGAATGGGTAATCCGCCACGGCCACGTCCATCGCGCAGAGGGCGGAGAAGAACCGGCTCTTGCCCTTGTTGGGCGCGCCGACAATCCCGATTTGCATAATCCTATTTAGGGGACAAAGAATAAAAGGCGGGTCCGGGGCATCAGGGTTTAATTACTTGCGCAAGCACTGTAAGCCCATGGCACCGTCTGATTACGCGCCCCGGGACACCCGCGCTCCGTCCTCCTTCCCGTTCCGGGTTTTCGTTCTGGCCGCCCTCGCGGTCCTTTCCTTCTCGGCCGTCTCTTCCGCCGCCTTCGAGCTGCGCAGCCTCAACGTGTCCATCACGCTCAACAACGACGGGAGCGCGCACGTGGGCGAGTCCGTGCTGCTGTTCATCACCACCAACTCGTCCATCGTGCTCTACGAGCAATCCTCCAAATACAACGACCTCTCCAGCTGGTCCACGCGCACCGAGATCCCGGACGTGAGCACCCATGTGGACTGGGGGCAGGTCGACATCCGAAACCTCCAGGTCAACCCCGAGAAGAAATTCAACTGCAACCTGCCGGCGAACACCTGCTACGGCCGCCTGCAGATCGACTACAACATCTATCCCCTGCCCGCCAACAGCACGGGCGCGCAGATGATGGTCTCCTACAAGCCCCGAACCACCAAGTACATCTTCCAGCCCGGCATCCTGACCTTCCCCCACTCCAACACCGGCGACATCCTGTTGCCGTCCGGCGTCAGCCTGCGCATCGCGGTGCCGGAGAATGCGGTGCGCATCTCGCTCTCCCCCATGCCCTCCAATCTGGCCGGGCAGGATTCGGCGTTCAAGTACGACTCCTCAAGCAATGCGACTTATTATCTGGGCGACCAGCGCGTCTTCGTCTGGACCGACCCCACCCTGCCCAAGTTCTCGCTCTCCTACGAGAACGAGGCGACGCTGGAGAGCGAGGTGCTCCAGTTCTTCGCCTCCATCCAGGCGCAGGTATTCTCCGTGGTCTTCTCCACGGACGGCGCTGCCTATCTCTTGGCCGTCGCCATCATCCTCTTGTCCATCTTCTGGCTTAATTCCCTCGGCCTCAAGTGACGGTGCCCCCATGCCGCTCGAACCTCTCCAACTTCGCATCCTCCTTCTGGAGCCGCGCGCCCTCGCGCTGGAATCGGCCGCCTCCGCGCTCAAAATAAGCCCGGACTCGCTGCGCCGCCCGCTCGAGCTTCTTTCGCAGGACGGCTATGTCGAAGTGAAAAAGGACGAGGTCTCGCTCGTGGCCTTGACGGACGAAGGCGAGCGCGCGCGCGAGGAAGGCCTGCCCGAAATGCGCCTGCTCGCCATTCTGGCCGCCGCTCCCGCGCCGGTCTCCTCATTGGATCCCTCGCTCAAATCCTTCGGCCTGCCGACCGCCAAGCGGCATGCTTGGGTCTTTATCTCCAATGGCGAAGCGTCCCTCACCGATGCCGGCCGGGCGGCCCTCGATCGGCGCGGCGAACTGGATTTCCCCACGGGCGACGCGGCCCTCTCCTCCTTGCCCCCCGAGCGGCTCGCCGAATTCGTGCGGCGCAACCTCGTGAGGGTCAAGACGTCTGCGCGTTTTACGGTCTCGATCACGGACGCGGGGCATGCGGCCGCCCAAGAAGCGCCGCTCTCCAGCGTGGGAGCGGTCCATTCGCCCGCTCCCGCCGCCGCGGGCGCCGTCCTCTCCTCTCCGCCCTCGGACGCTCCGACCGTGGGTCCGCTCACCCGCGAGCTCCTTCTCTCCAAGGGCTGGAAAAACCGCCCGCTGCGCCGCTACGGGCTCTCGGCCCCGGCGGGTGCCAAGCTTCCCGCCCGGCGCCATCCCATCTGCCGCCTGCGCGAGCGAGTCCGCACCATTTTCGTCGAAATGGGTTTCGAGGAGATGGAAGGCCCGCTGGCCGAATCCGCCTTCTGGAACTTCGACGCCCTTTTCCAGCCGCAGGACCATCCGGCCCGCGACCTCGCGGACACGTTCTACCTGCCCGGCGGCTCGCGTCTTCCCGCGCACGAACTGGTCGATGCGGTGCGAAAAAGCCATGAAAAAGGCTGGGGCTATTCCTGGGATGCCGCGACAGCCGGCCAGAGCGTGCTGCGCACGCACACCACGGCCGTGAGCGCGCGCACGCTCCACGCCCGCCGTGCCGACCCCGCCCCGCGCAAATTCTTCTCCATCGGCAAGGTGTTCCGCAACGAGGCCACGGACTACAAGCATCTGGCCGAATTCTTCCAGGTCGAGGGCATCGTCTCGTGGGAGGGCGCCACATTCGGCCATCTCCTGGGCACGCTCAAATCGTTCTATTCCAAGCTGGGCTTCGAGAAGATCCGCTTCCGCCCGTCGTTCTTCCCCTACACCGAGCCCTCGCTCGAAATCGAGGTCTTCCATCCGGCCCGGCAGGCGTGGATGGAATTGGGCGGCGCGGGCATCTTCAGGCCGGAGGTGAGCCTCCCGCTCTGCGGCAAATATCCGGTGCTGGCCTGGGGCCTCTCGCTCGAACGGCCCCTGATGCTCGCGCACCAAATCGAGGACATCCGCACGTTCTACCGCAACGACTTGGGCTGGCTGCGAAATTTCCCGATCGAATGACGCATGGCCCGCGCAGACCGGCTCGCGCTCGCGGGGCCGTTTGTCTCCGCGGCTTTCGCGGCGGCTCCGATACGTTTATCAAATTCTCCTGCGTGAAACGGGCGGTGTTATCATGGGTTTCTTAGATGGTATTTTGGGCAAGCCATCCCAAGCGGAAAAGACGGGCGAGGGCGGCATCGGCCCCACGCCGGTCCACGGGATCCCCTTTACGGTTTCGACGAAATTCAATCCGATGCGCCTCAAAGCGCGCACCGAGAATTCGGCCGACCTTATCCTCGAGGTTTCCAACAAAAGCGAGTCGGCCCAGCTCTGCTCGGTGGTGGTCGAGGTCCCCAAGGCCATCGGTTTCGACAACGTGGGCCTGAGCAAGCGCAAGGAGCTGCGCCTCGGCGCCCTCGAGGGCGGCGCGTCCAAGCGCATGGCCGTCACGCTCACGGCCAACAGCCAGACGCCGCCGGGCGCCTACACCCTCGCGGTCACGGTGTACTCTCATTACCGCGACTACGCCCATGTGCTTAATTCGGCGGCCAAATCCGTCGAGTTGCGCGTGGTCTAGCCGAAGAAAATCCAAAAACCGCGTGCGGGCGCCATTCCATGCGGCCCGCGCACCCGGGGTTTCAGATATGGCCATGCAACAGTTCGTGCTCAAGAAGAAGCCTACGGCCCTCATCCTGGCCCTCAAGGACGCCTCGCAAGCGTGGTATCCCTCGAAACTGGCGAAGGCATCCGGCGCCTCCTATGTCTACGTGGTCAATTCCCTCGAGGGGCTCCAGGCGGCCGGCTGGGTGCGTTTCGAGCCGCGCGGGCGCCTCAAGCTGGTGTCCTTGACCGAGCGCGGAATGCAGGCGGCCGCGGCGCTCGACGAATTGGTCCGAAGAACCGGCCCGGCTCCGGGCGCAACCGCCGGCTCCGCTTCCGCCGGCGCGGCCGCGCGGATCGGGGAGGCCGAGCCCGCCTCCAGCCCGCCTTCCGCACACGCCAAAGCCGATTCGGCGGACAGGCCGAAAGAGAAGGAAGCACCCAAAGTATGAAGTCCGGCGAAAAAGCCGAAGGCGCCCCGAGGCGCCTTTCTTTTTTCATCGGGCCCCCACCTTACAGCTCGTCGAGAGAAATCAGTTTCATCCGCCCGGTCTGCAGCGCGAGCCGCAAGCGCGCGGATTTTCCGCCCTTTAAGGCCTTCAATCCCCGCTCTGCCTCTTCGCGCTCCGTCCCGTCCGCGAACAGGGCGAACGAGGGCAGGCACCGGCTTTCGGCCATCGCCTCCAAGCCCGCCGCCGAGTTCGGCCCGAGCATCCATGTCCGGCCCCTGCCGTCTTTTAGAAGCTCCCCCTCAGTTTTCCCGGCCAGCGAAATCCCGTTCTCCAGCAGCTTGTCTTTGAGCTGGTGCCCAAGTGCCTGCCGGCGCACGTCTTCTTCCCCGAAGCCTGCCCGTTTGCAGGTCCAGTATCCTCTCCATTGCAGCGCGCGGCCGGTTTTCGCCAGCGCACGCAGGGCCTCCTCCGCGCTTTCGGGCCCGATCATCCGGCCGTCGTCGAATCTCTTCGCCTGCAAATAGGCCGCGAACTCGTCTGCGCGCAGAACGGCCCGTCCCCGCGCGCCCGGCCCGCTCCTGGCCTGCCGGCCATCTCCCGGCTTCGCCCCCGGCCAATCTCGCGCGCGTCCCGCGCCGGGCCGCCCCTTCTCCCCGCACGCTTCTTCGAGCGCGTCCGCCATCTCCCTCATGTTCATCGTCAACTCGCCGCCCCCGCCCGCCGCCATCTCCGGCACGATCAGGCGGTACGTGGCCCGCCGGCGAGGCTTGAGCAGGAGATACGTGACGAGCGCGAGCGCGATGCCCGGGAGCCCGTAGGTCCAGGCCACGGCCCACGCCCCGCCGCTGTTCTCGTTCCAGGAATACGGCACGCTCTGGCCGCCCAGTTCGAAGAGCAGGGTCTGCGACCCCTGCGGGAATTTCGCGCTCACCGACACGATCCCGCCGCCGATCGGGAGCGAGGTCCACTCGCTCGAATTCGCCCGCCGCACGTTCAGGCGGCTTTCATTGATTGGCTCCCCGTCCTGAAGGATCAGGTAGCGGCGCGTCAGGCCGTCCGTGTCCAATGCCGTGATGGTGATCTGGGGGATGTCCACCGCCGCCTGCGCCAGCGCCCGGCCGAACTGGTCCGTGACAGCGAGCCGGGCGATTCCGGGCCCCGGCCACTTCGACACCACGAAGGATCCGACCCATGCGCCCCCGCGCCCGTCATCCGCGCCCGGCCCGACCACGCCCTGCCCGATCCGCTCTTTCGCCCCGGCTTTGCCGTCGGGAGAATACACGGTCAGGTCGTAATCCAGATTCTCTTTCTGGGGGTAATCCGGCAGCAGCCTCACCTGGAACGCGGCGGTCTGCGAGCGGACGATCCGGGCCGGCCCGTCGATCTCGCCGCTTGGGCGGGACAGATCCCGGTCCCAGAGCTTGAGCAGGCGGCCGTCTTTGCCGAGCAGGCGCACGCGCAGGGCGCCGCGCCCAATCTCGCGGCCGAGGCCGAGCGTCAGGTCGTTCGCCCCGTCGTTCCACTCTTTTTCGGCGCGCACGACGGTGCGGTTTTCGGGCGCCGCCCACGCATAACGCACGATGGCCTGCGCCAAGGCGTCCATGTCCGTGAACTCGTCGAGCGTACGGGGGATCCTCGCCACCCGGTTGCCGTTCGTTGTGCCCAGAAGTTCGAGCGGCTCGCCGTATTCCTCCGTCGGCTTCCCGTCTTTGAGCAGTCCGGCCGGCACGCCGCCCACCTGTGTCGAGCCGTCGCTGCCGACGGTGATGTTCTGGCGGATCCCGACATATATAATCAGGTCGTCGGGCGCGAATCGTTTTTTCCACCCCGCCAGCGCGTCGGCCGGCCACGCGCCGGAAGGCAGGATGATCACCCGTCCGGCCCCCTCGGCGCGCAAGGAGGAGAGATTCTCCACCTCGAGTTTCCATCCGGCGGGCCGGAGCGCGTCCTCGAGCGCCGCCTGCAGGCGGCTGAAATTGCTTCCGCCCGCCCGCGGGCTGTCCACCAGCACCATGCGCCGGGGCAGGCCCGAGTCCGTCAGGTCCACGCGCACCGTGACGTTGGACATCTTCTCGTCGGTGAGGTTGCCCTCGATGTGCACCCAAAGCGTGTTTTGCCCGCCCATGTCCAGCAACTGGGTCTGGCCCAGATTCACCCACTTGATTTTCTGGCTCGTCGCAGGTTCGGGCCGGCCCAGCGCCCAGAAGAGGGCCACCACAAAAAGAACGATCAGCACGATCGCTATCCACTGGAACTTGTTCGGGGGTCGTACCATCCGAAGTCTAAGGGCCGGGCGTTCTAAAATACTTTCGGCCCTGCCGGCCGGATGTTTTATATTTCCGTCCGGCTCAGTCTATCTCCATATGGCTGACTCACTGCAGAATTTCTATTCCCGGCTCCCTACCGTCGAGCAGGAGATGGCCCGTCTGGTCCCGCGCGGGGCCGAGCCGGCGGAAGTGTATTCCCTCCTATGGGAGCTTCTGGACCGGGGCGGCAAGCGCTTCAGGCCGCTCCTGTGCCTTGCGAGCGCCCGCGCGGTCGGCGGGATTCCCAAGCACGCGCTCGCCGCCGCGACCGCCATCGAGCTGTTCCACAAC
>JAHFEC010000139.1 GCA_023248665.1 Microcaldota archaeon
GACGCTACCCTGGTATTCAAAGGCGGGACGTGTCTGGCCAAGGTCCACGCCGACTTCTACCGCCTTAGCGAAGACTTGGACTTCGTCATTCCCATGCCCGTTGATGCCTCCCGTTCGGCACGGAGTTCGCGAGCGTCAGGGCTTAAAAAGGCCGTCCATGTGTTGGTGCAGCAGCTCCCGGGTTTGCGCGTCATCCAGGCGGTGACAGGAGCCAACAGTTCAAAACAATACATAGCGTCCGTAGGATACGCCTCGCTGCTCAGTCAGCAGGAGGAAACAATCAAGATCGAAGTGGGTCTGCGCGAGCCGTTGCTGATGCCCGCGATCATCAGTGGCGCGCGAACGATCCTGCTTGATCCGATGTCCGGTCGGCCGTTGTTGAATCCGGCCGCAACGCGCTGCATTTCCCTGACGGAAGCCTTCGCCGAGAAATTCAGGGCCGCTTTATCGCGCCGGGAGGCGGCCATCCGGGATTTTTATGACATCGACTATGCCGTCCGGAAACTGGGCATTGAGCCGCAGGAGACAAAGCTGGTTGCCCTGGTCAAACAAAAGCTGGCCATTGAAGGCAATGAGCCGGTGGATGTTTCCGGACCGCGATTGGCCGCGCTCCAACGACAGCTTGAATCACAGTTGAAGCCCGTGCTGCGGTCCGCAGATTTTGCCCAGTTCGATCTGGATCGTGCGTTCCGAATAGCGGTTGAAATGGCCGCCCGAGTGGCTTGAACCTCAGGGGGTGGAGTTCGAATGAACAAAAAAAGCTTTGAAAAACTGGTCGCGGGCGTTGAGGAGTTCACGCCGGAGGTGGATGGCAAGGACAGGCGCTGGGCCTTCTTCCTTAAAGAGGGGCGCCGCTGGACGCGGCTGCATGTGGTGCAGTACGAGGGGACTTATTATTTCTCCGGCTCGGGATTCGATTCCTTCGAGTTCCCGGCTCAAAAATCCATTGATTTCGCCGTCGAGCAGCGCGTCCCCGGCTGGACCAAGGCGCTTGCGGCTTGGAAGAAGGCCGTTGCGCGCGATCCGATCGAGGCCCAATCAAGGCTTTTTAGGAAGCTCCCCCTGCGCTGCCGCATGGGTGTGATCGAGCGCAAGAACGCCCGCATCCTTCTGCCCGCGTGGATGCCCATCGCGTCGGAGTTCTCGGCGGTCGAAAAAAAGGAGATCCTGGAGATCCTGGGCAGGCACTCCCGCGAGCCGGTCGCCTCCATGACGCTCGAAAGATTCCTGGAATACTGCCGGGTGGCGTATGCGGCGAATCCTTCCACATTCAGAAAATCCAAGTTCCAAACATCCGATTATCGCCGCAGCTTGTCCGGAAGGGAGTACTACAAGCGCTATGCCGACGGGCGCGACGGCGGGCTCTTGAAGATCGCCCCCCAATCGCCCAAGGCCTTCGAACGCTGGTATGAATCCGGGGAGCGCAGCGGCTGCCACCCCTGGGAGATCTATCGCGGAGGCAACAGCACGCACATCGACCTGTACGTCGCCAGGCCGTCTTACGGGAAGGGCTGGGAGGTGGGCCTCACCGCCATGTCCAGCACCCGCATGGTCGAGACCTGCCGCATCGCGCGCGCCCTGGCGAAGGCCGGCCTGCCGTTCGTCGTGCAGGACGCGGAATCCTACATCGAGCGCCTACTCGACCAGGACTGGGTGGGGATCATGCCGCAGGACGACCAGATCTCCTACGCGTGGCAATCGTTCCCCCAGGAATGGGGCGTGCGGGACTGCGTGCATCTCGACTGGTTCTACGAGGAAAGCGCCAAGCCCAGGCTTTGGCTCAACAGGCATCTGCGCTGGGCCGTGCATTGGCTGCCTGAAGAGATCTCGGCTTTTTTGAAATAATCAGCGTTTTGTCCAATCGTTTTCCAAAATGGGCGTCATCTTGTCCAATAATTTGACAAAATGCAGGCGTCAGATTCATGAGTAAAATACACCATGCCGTACTTTACTCATGAGTAAAGTATGGTATACTGTACTTCACTCATATGAAGAAAATAGCCCTCCACCGTTATTTGCGTGAGGCCGTCTTGGCCGATCTGTCTCAAAAAATGGTTTTCGTGGGCGGCCCCAGGCAGGTCGGGAAAACCACGTTCGCCTTGGGCCTGCTGGGTCATGGGGCGGATGAGTCCCATCCGGCCTATCTGACCTGGGACGACAGCGCCGACCGGGAGCGGTTGATGCGCGGGGAGCTGCCCGCCGGCCAGAAATTGGTCCTGCTCGATGAGATCCACAAATTCGCGCGCTGGCGCAATTTGATCAAAGGGTTCTACGACAAGCACAAATCCCTGGTCTCTTTCCTTGTGACCGGTTCGGCGCGGCTGGATTACTATTGCAAGGGCGGCGATTCACTGCAGGGACGCTATCACTATTATCGCCTGCACCCTCTTTCCTTGAGAGAGGCGGACGCTGACTGCCGACTTTCCACGCTGGAGCATCTTTTGCGGTTCAGCGGATTCCCTGAGCCGTTTTTGCGCGCCGACGAGCGGGAGCTGCGGCGCTGGCAGCGGGAGAATCGTGAGCTGGTCCTGAGCGAGGATCTTGTCGGCTTGGAGCGCGTGCGGGAGGTCTCTCTCATCGAACTGCTTTTGCATCATCTGCCGCGCTGCGTGGCCTCGCCTCTTTCGGTCAAGAGCTTGAGCCGTTTGCTGCAGGTCAACCACGCCAGCGTGGAGAGCTGGATCTCCATCCTGGAGCGGCTTTATGTC
>JAHFEC010000057.1 GCA_023248665.1 Microcaldota archaeon
CTCAAAGAGCAGGAATTTCGCTACAACAACCGCGATAAGGATATATTTCCTCTGGTGGCAACGTATCTTACAAGAATGAAAGAATAAGGAAAATCAGGTGGCTAAAGCTTTACAATTACCTTTCTTTTTTTTAGTACATCATTTTTTTAGTACATCACGATTACGGGCTCGGTGTAATAGCGCGCCGAGCCGTAGAGCACCCGTTTCTTGACCATGTCGATGAGAATCTGCTGCGCGACGTCCTTGGGCTCGTTGAGATGGCCGAGGCGGAAGTTGAGGCGGATGATGCGGTTGGGGATGATGTGGCGCGTGCTTTTCGGCGGGAGGGGGCGGCCCGCGACCGCCTCGCGGATCACTTCCTCCTTGGTGAACGCGCGCCGGGCGAACACGGCGTAGCCTTTCCCCAGGAAGTAGTCGATCCGGCTGTCCTCGATGTAGACGAGCGAGTCGCCGTTCCCGTTGGACGCCTTCCCGCCCGCGAGCTTGAGCGCGGCCTGCTCCTGCGCGCGCAGGATGGCGGGCAGATTCTTCTCCGGGGACGGGAGAAGGGTGCAGGCGCGCGAGGAGCCAGCCCCGTCCACCCGCATGAACACGGCCTCCATCTGCCGGAGGGCGTCCATGCCCGAGGAATAATCCACCTTCTCGCCGGAGGAGAAGAGCCCGGCCGGGACGGACCGCACGGCCAGATACCATGCGCCGATGTGGATCGAGGGGTCATGGTAGTCCACCGTCTGGCAGACCGCGTTCTCGGCCTTGAGCTGGGAGAGCACCTCGCGCCGGTGGTTGCCGTCGAGCACGACATGGTGCTCGCGGTCCACGACGAGCGGATCCACGAGGCGGCCGTGGTTGAGCATGGTCTCGCGCAGGGCGCGCACGTTGGGCTCGATGGTCTGCTCGTGGATTTTGAGCCCCTCCACCGGCAGGATGGAGAGCTTCTCGATAATCTCTTCGGCTAGCATGGGAATTACCAGTCAAACGATTTTCCCGCCAGGAGGCGCGGACGCCTGCGGAGGGGTTATGTGGTATGGCAACCGCGAGTTTTTTATATGCATGGGCCGTTGTCTTGGACATGGCACTCGATGGAAGGGACCTCCTCAAGATCATCTCGATTATATTCTCCACGACGATGGCGTTGCTCGTCCTGTTGGGCTCCGTGGTGATGATGTACGGGAACTTCGAGCTGGGCGTCATCCTCTTCGTGCTGGGCCTCGTGCTGGTCATCTCCAACGAGGGCATCCTGCCCCGCCTGCGCCGCCAGTCCATGCAGGCCGGGCTCATCGAGGAGATCGCCAACCTCGCGGCCGTGGGATACACGCCGCCCATCCTCATCGCCACATACCTCTATTTCAGCGGGCAGAGCGATTTCAAGCTCGTCCTATTCATGGCGCTTACGTTCACGGTGGTGACCATGAAGATCATCGCCAAGGTGGCGGCCGTCCGGCTCTCCGCCCCGATGAACGGAGGCGAGGAAGTGTACGCCTACCACCCGCCGGCCGAAGAGGATTACTCCGGGCCGGGCGTTTGAGAAGAATTGGATAAAAAAGATGGGAAACGCAAGGGAGAATGCGCTAAAAAACACGGGAGAATAAGGCGGAAAAAATAAAACCAACGCCCGCGCGCTCGCGGGTGCGCCCTCGGGGGCGCACGATATTTTTTAGTTTTTATTTTCCGCGTCTTTTTTTGGCGCGGGATTCTCCGCGTTTTATTTCCCCATTCTTATGTGCGGCGGACGAGCCAAGATTTATAATGCTGGGATGACCCATAAAGCGTATGAACACTTTCACCGCGATTATCCAGAAAGAAGAGGATATGTATGTGGCCAAATGCCCGGAGGTCGGGACCGTCAGCCAAGGCCGCACAATCGAAGAGGCCGTGAGGAACCTCAAGGAAGCCACCGAAGCTTATCTCGAAGAGATGCCATACAAGGCAACTTTCAAACCGATTATGACCACGTTCGAGGTCAAGGAACATGCCGCCCCTGCTTAAGAAAATTTCCGGCTGGGGATGCGCAAAAATACTCTGCAACAAGTTCGGTTTTTCAATCAAACGGCAGACGGGAAGCCACTTGATTCTGGTCAAGGAAGCGGGCGGAAAAGGACTACTGTGGTGCCTGACCACAGGGAATTGAAGCTCGGCACGCTTAAGGGAGTGCTGGAATTGGCGGGCGTGGATGAGGGTGAATTCGCCGCCTTCCAATAAGGCGCTCGCTGCTTTTTTGGCGCGGGATTCTTCGTGTTTTATTCCATCTTTTTTACTGCGCCCCCATGCCCTCGTGAAGCTTTTTCCAGATGCCGGCGGCCGGATAATAGACGATGAGGAAGAAGGCCGGAATCATGGCCAGCCCCTGCAGGATGCCGTAATCCATGATGACGCGCACGTAGGTGTCGGGCGTGTTCTCGAAGGCGGCCACGTCCGAGAGGTTACCCGGGAAGGGCGGAACGGGCGCGGCGGACCAGTCGGCGTGCATCTGGCCGCTGCGCGCGTCGGTGCAGGCCGCCAGGCCCTCGCGGATGGGCAGGGTCGTGCCGTCGTCGAGGCGCACGGTCCACGAGAGATTGGCCGCCGTGCGCGTGCCGTTCTTGAAAATGACTTGGCTGCCGTTCTGGGAGAAGCACACCTGCAACTGGTCGATCATGACGAACGGCGGGAAATTGATGTAATGCGCCAGCGGGAAGACGGCGTTGAGGCTGTCGGGGCTCACGAGGCCGCCGCCCGAATAGGTGAAATCGTAGGAAGAGGCGTTGTTCGCGCTGGGAGATGGGGCAAAGGCATTGCCGATGCCGCCGGAGGCGTTGCCGGCGGACGGACTGCCCGCACCCGCGCTTTGGGCCGGAGTTTCGATGGACTGGACATAGACGGGCTGGGTGTGCGGCAGGAGAAAGGCGCCGAAGAGGAAGGGGAGGAGGATGAGCAAGAAAAGGCGCGAGGCCAGAAGGACGCGCTTGTCGGCCCAGAGGGAACGCTTGCTGCCCGTGATTTGTTCAATGTCCATCTTCACACCTCTTGGCAGGTCTGGTACAGGCAGCCGCCGCCGCAGACGTTGATGCCGTCATTGTAGGTGACGATCCACTTGATGCCATAGGCTGGCTCAGGGTAAGCGCTCGGGTTGCTGGTTTTTAGCTCGGTGAATTTGTCCACGAGATACTTGACGAGATTGTCATTGGCATCGCGCGGGACATACTGCATCAGGGAATCACGAGGAAGCGCCATGCCGCGGTAGCCATATGCGGCGAAGAAGGCCGCGTACCATTCGACCTCGCCGTCGCCTATTTCGGCTTTGGCGTATTGGTTCTGCTCGCGCAGGGTGTTGACGAAATCGAGCATGCCGGTGTAGCGGTTGCCGCTTGAGCTGCCCAGAAACTCCCGCACGCCGCAGGTGGCCGAATCATAGGGGTTGAATGGATTATAGTCCGATTTTAGCCCATCGAGGCATTGGAACACGCCCAAGCCGCAAGCGATGTTGGGCGGGATGCCCTTGGAAGCGAGGACGGACGAAATGTCATTGGCGGTGCAGTAAAGGGAGGGGGAATCGATGAGGGCGCTTGGGCTCTTGTCGCCGCGCGCGCACGCTGAAGCCGAGCCCTCGGGAACGGAGACAGCGCAGGCTGGTGCCGATGGGCCGCTTTCAATCACTACTCCGTTGGTGACGTGCCCGAGGTTGCTTTCCACCACCGCAATCGAGCGCATGAAGACGGGATCGACGTTCTGGGAATAGAACGCCGCATCCATCTGAGGATATATATCGCAAGCGCCGGGGTTGAAATGATAGGCGTTTGAATAGGCGCAGAAGGCCTTGGGCATCGGCGTTGAGGCAAGACAGCCGCCGCAGCGCAAGGCAGCCGCGTTCTTGCGCAGGGCAGGATCGGCCGGTGGGGTGATGGGCGGCGTGCTGGCCGCGGCGTCGCGCAGGGCGAAGGTGCGCTGGATCATCTTGTTGGCGTCGGCGACGATGCACACGCCGCCCTTGCCGTTGGTGGAGAAGACGACGGGCTGCTGGGTGGAGGAGATGACGGTCGGCACGTCCGTGCCCGGCGAGTAGAGGTTGCCGCCCTTGGGCGCTTGGTTGGTGAAGTAGTACTGGCAATTGGAGAACCAGGTGTAGGAGGAGAATGGGTGGAGGTCGCCGGACGGGGAAGCGAACCCGAACTGGCAGCCGGAGAGATAGACGGCCACCTTGCCGTTCTCGCCCTTGGCGATATAGGCCATCTCGTCGCCGGCCGCATTTTTGGCGGAAAAGGTGACGCGGCCGGGGGCGCTCTCGTATATCTTGAGGATGTCGAGCGTCTGGGCGCCGTCGTCGGATGAGATGCTGGAGAGTTTGGAGAACTGGGCCCATTGGGCGGCGTCAAGAGACGAGACGAACGCGAGGGATTTCACGTCGCAGGCCATGGGAAGGCCCTGCGAGGAATCGAGGAAGCGGTAGGGCGCCACGCCGATGACGCCCGAGGAGACGAAGCCCGCGATTTCGCCCATCATGGTGTCGTAGGCATTGCCCACGTCGGTCGGGCTGAAGGCGCAGCCGGGGGTGTTGGTGGCGCCCGGCGAGATGCCGACCGCATACCACACCGAGGGCTTGTAATAGGCCTGCAGCACGGCGCGCGAGTAGGACATGTATTTGCCCACCTCCGCTTCCGCCGAGCAGGCCGGAATACTGTCGTCCTCGTTGGCGATGAATCCGACGCCGATCAGGTCCACCAGCGGGTGGCCGCCCGCCAAGGTGTTGCCGTTGGAGTTCGGCACGGAGCGGGCCAGCTTGCCGCGCGCGGCGACGTATTGCGCCTCGCTCATGTCGAATTGCTTGGCGCAGTCCATGATCGGCGCGTCCTTGTTGGGAGCGAGGAGGTAGTCGAGGGGGCATAGGTTTGGGGTGAGCTTGGAGCTTGCCGGGTCGTTGGGGTCGATGGGCGAGAAGAGGGGTTTGAGGGCGAGGGCGGCCATGCACTTGGGGCATTTCTCCTTGATGGCTCTCACCTCGTCAGCCACTTGGTCAAGCTTGGCGGTGCTTAATTTGCTGTTGGGGTCGGAAGGGTTGATGCGCGGGTCAAGCAGGGCTTCGGTGGTGAGGATGACGGGGCCGTCCACGTATGGCTGGCCGGAGGAGGGCGCATCGGGAAGGGCATAGCGCGACGCGAGGGTCTCGAAATAGGATTTGTCCATGAACTGGCCCTCAGAATACCAGACCACCACCGGCATCTGGCCCTTTTCGAGGTAACAGGTCATGAGGCTCTGGCCGGGAAGCGAAGGTGGGGCATCTGCTTTTGGCGTGGCCCAGAGCACGGGCATGGTGAGCCGGCCTGCGCAATAGTTCTGGGCCAGCGAGAATTCGCCCGGGTTCGGGCCGCCGCCGATCATGAAGAAACGCGGGATGCAGGCGAAAGGCTGGTCCTTGCCAGCTTCGGTGATGGTGCACACGTCCGGCTTGTCGCTGCCCAGATATTGGCTGAACATATCCCGGTTGCAGGCGAGGAATTGGCAGTCCGAGCCGGCCAGCGACGCCTCGATGACTTTTTTGTCGATGAGCGATTTGATGAGCGGGCCGATGAGCGGGATGCGCTCCCAGAGGGAGCGGTCGTTCGTGCACACCATGCACTGGCAGGGCGTGTTGGCGCCGACCGGCCGGCAGTCCGAGGGCACCCAGACCGCGAGCTGGTTGGCGCGCTTCTCGATGGTGTAGGGGTTGTCCCGCGTGTCCAGGATGTCGATGGAGGTGGACGGAACGAGCGGGGGATTTTTCGGGTCAATGGGCGCGACCAGATCGGTGAGCTTCTGGAGGTCGGCCGCGGAATCCTTGAGGTTGATGCCCCGGCTCGCCAGGCCGTCGATCACGCCTTGGGGCGAGTCGGCCATGAAAAGAATCTGTTTGCCGATGAACTGGCCCGGATACATCGTGATGGAGGAGTTGAACTGGTCCCAAGGATCCACCTTGCCCAGGCAGCCGGGCAGGAAGAAGAATGAGAGGAGGAGAAAGGCGGACAGGGAAAGAGAGGCGAGGATGAACGACGGCGAAGTCTTCCATGAGTAAAAGGACATGAACCCATCTCTTGCAGTCGCATTCGATTCGTATTCGCTACTCGATTCGGATGTTTTTAATATCGAGCTTACTCTTTCTTCTCCTCGCCGGATTTCTTCTCGCCAGGCTTGCGGACTTTGAAGCCTGCCGCCCGCTCCAGATTCTTGATGCGCTCGGATTCGTAGGCGCCGAAATACTTCTGCTCGCGGTAGCGCGTGCGCCTGTCCCATTGCATGTTCAGGTCGGAATACTGGGAGTCGATGGCTTCGCGCTTCTTCATGGATTCGGCCACGGCCTCTCCCTTCTCGTAATCCGTGCGCTTGTCCTTGAGGCCGAATGTTTCCTTGAGAGAATCCCGGCGGCCGAGATCTTTGTGCGTGTCGCTCGTGATTTTAGCGACATCGTGCTTGTAGCCCTTGATTTTCTCCGTCATCTCGCGCCGGGTCTCCTTGATCTCGTCCCGGCTCTTGCCTTCCATCCCGTAGACGCTCTCGCGGATCTTCTGGCTGGCGCACATCGGGCAGTAGGTGCCCTTCTCATACTGGATGCCGTGCATCGGACAGGAGGCGAGGTTGAAATGGTGGTCGGCCCATGCCACGGGCGCGACGGATTTGAGGTGGTTGACGGTGTTGTGCCAGCCCTTGACGAATACCTTTTCCCACATGCCGGACTGGCGGAGAGTGCGTTTGTATTCCTCTTCGCTGCGGCAGAGGGGGCAGAGCGAGCCGGGCTCCAAGGGAATTCCGTGGGTGGGGCATGCGGGGGTTGAGGCGGAATTGAACAAGACGCCTTCCCGGCGGGCTTTGTGCATCTCGTAGACTCCTTTGCTCCGTTGCTCGTCGCTCAAACGCTTGTTCTTCTCGAACTCCGCTTTGAGCGCCTCCCCTTCAGCTTTCAGAGACTCATTGCCAGAGTTGAGCAGGGTGTTGATCAGGGCCTGATCGGAATTGAACCTCGTCTTTTCGACATCCTCTTTCTCCTTAGGCGTGATCTTGCCCTCGTCATAGTAGCGGGGCGCCTCGGCATTCCACGTCTGCTTGCGCGTCCATTTTCCGACCTTTGGGAGCGGGATGTGGTGCTCTTCGGTGCCGATGTGCCGGGGCATGTGGCGCAGGATGTGGAAGCCGCCGATCCACAGCGGCGAGAGCGGGATGGCAAACGGCGTGTTCAGGAAGGAGAAGTGCTGGCGCGTCATCTCAAGATCCATGAATTTGGTCAGCATCGGAGTGTCCTTGCGGTAGACGTCGCGCGTGGAATCCATGCGCCAGTCGCGGCCCAGGCCGCCTTCGTAGTCGGGCAAGAGGCGGTTCTTGACGTTGGAGGCCCAGCCGGAAGTGGAGCTGTCGAGGGTGCGCGAGACGCGCGGGAAGAGCTCGAGCGTGTTGCCCTTGGCCATGTCCTTGAACAGCATGCCTGGTATCGTGGCCGCGCCGATGTTCTGCTGGTAGGCCCAGACCATCTCCTCCCCGCGGTGCGCACCGCCCATGGCGGAGATGTCGTAGCC
>JAHFEC010000058.1:0-2180 GCA_023248665.1 Microcaldota archaeon
CATGAAGAGGAGCGCGCACGCGCCGGATTCGAGCCGTCCGAAGCCCCAGAATCGCAAGGCCGCGTAGGCGAAAACGGCCGACGCCAGCATCAGCAGCACGGGCAGGGCCAGATAGAAAACGCCCAAAGAGGAGAACGAGGCGCTGCCGATGATGGGAGATACGAAGCCCCACAAGGCGCGCGTAAGGATCTCGGCCGGATTGGCGGGGGCGCCCTGCGCGAGGCGGAGGGCCTGCGCATAGGTGCCCTCATCGAGGGTGGAGGGAAAATGCGACCAGGAGGGCGCGCCGGCCAGCAGGCCCAGCGCGAGGGCGAACGCCAGTTCGAGCAGGATTGTTTTTGCGACGCGGTTATCGGATGCCATCAGAATACCTCGATAAATGGATTTCATGACGGATGGGTTTCATTCGGGAGCGGTTTTATTTCCTGGAGCGCAGCGCTTTGAGGGCGTCGGCGGCCCCGGCCTCGTTGACCTGCTTGCGCTCCAGCATCAGATTCGCCGAAGAACACCCAGCCCTAACAAACGTGGCGCGACAATTCGCGCCACGTTGCCCATTCGCCGCTTTTTTGGCGGCGAATCGGGAGGGCTGGGTTTGAAGCTCATTCGGCGAATTCTCGACACGTCGGCCGGCATTCACTCCGCCCGCTGAAGCGGGCGGTTTCTCTGCCGACTTGTCGATGAGCTCGACGACCTTCGGGGCCTCGTCAGGCGCGGCGCCGGCCGCGCTGGCCAAATGGCGCGCGTGCAGGCGCATGTGGCCTTTCTGGATGCCTTCGAGCGTGAGGGCGCGCAGGGCCGCGAAATTCTGGGCGAGGCCCACGGCCGCCATCACCTGCGCCAGCTCGCCGGAGGTCTTCACGTTAAGGATGCGCAACGAGAGGGAGGCGGTGGAGTTCGCCTTGAGCGAGCCGCCGAGGGTGCCCACGGCCAGCGGGAGCGATATCTTCCCTTCCAGATCCCCGCTTTTCGTCTTGGAAAATTCGCTGAGCGGGGCTCCCGTGAGGGCCGAATAGGAATGCGCGCCCGCCTCGACGGCCCGCCAGTCCTGCCCGCACGCAAGGGCCACCGCGTCGATGCCGTTCATGATGCCCTTGTCGTGGGTGGCGCGCCGGTAGGGGTCGGCCGCGGCGAGGGCCCATGCGTCGAGGATGCCCTCGACCGCTTCGGGGCCGCCGATCTTGTCGGCTTTCCAGACCGCGCGCGCCGAAGCCATGCGGGCGGTGGAGAGGTTGGAAAGGATGCGCAAGACCACTTGCCCGCCCAGGCGCTCGGCCAGGGCGGGCGCGACGCCCTCGAGGATGGTGTTGACGATGTTCGCGCCCATCGCGTCCTGCACGTTGACGTGAAAATGGATGAGGATCATCGGGCCCCGCTTCGTTTCGAGCACGCGATGGTCCATGTCCACCACGCCGCCGCCGTATTTGGTGATGTGGCCGGCGTGCTTCTGCGCCTCGGTGATGAGCGCCTCCTTCTGGGTCTTTAGCGTGCGCACGGCCTTCTTGAGGTCAGGGACGCGCACGAGCTGGATCTGGCCGATCATGATGGAGCCGGAATACTCCGCCGTGAATCCGTCCGGGGCGGCGAGCTTGGCCGCGTGGCTGGCGGCCGCCACCACGGACGGTTCCTCGATGGCCATGGGCACGACGTACGGGCGGCCGTTGATGACGAAATTCGGGGCCACGGAAAGCGGGAGGCCGACGGTGCCCACCACACTCTCGCTCATGGTGTCGGCGACGGAAAGGGGGAGGGGGCCGGCCTTGTTGAGCAGGGCGAGGTCCTCGGCCGTGAGATGGCACGCCTCGGCCAGAAGGTTCTGGCGCTGGGCGATGGGAAGTTTGTAAAATCCGCTCCACGGGTTGGTTGAATCCGCTGACAAGAGAACACCTGCAAAAACGACAGATAGTACTTGAAAAGGGAATAATAAAAAGACAGAGCTTTGGGATGCGACGAAGAGAAGCGGCCGGCATGGGCCGGATTCTCGGACGCACCCGGCACGGAGGGCGGGTGGGCCGGTTCGCCGGGCGACGATTACGGCCGGTCCAAATACAGCCTCGAAACGCTGGAACGGGAGCTGGCCGTCGCTTTCGCCGGGCGACGATTACGGCCGGTCCAAATACAGCCTCGAAACGCTGGAACGGGAGCTGGCCGTCGCTTTCGCCGGGCGACGATTACGGCCGGTC
>JAHFEC010000058.1:2190-7511 GCA_023248665.1 Microcaldota archaeon
CAGGAGCGCCTTGAGGGCCAGCAGATTGTCTCCATGGACAAGCAGGTTGTCGTCCAAACCCACTGATTTTGTGAGGGATTTCTTCCCGTCCGGAACAAGCGTATGATAAGGAGTGGCCAAGTGCAGATTCTGCACGATTGTCTTTCCCTTGAAGTCCAGGCGCACCATGAGAACCAACCCGTCGGAACAAGGGATGGGAGGTATAAAAACAAGACGGAAGCGGCTTTCCGCTGGTTTTGGCAGGAGAAAAAGCGCGCCTCAATATCTCTTATGCGAAGAATGATGATGCCCGCCGGCTCGGTGCTAGGGGAATGCGCGGTGCCAATGGGCGGCAAAAGACAGGCGTCCCGAAGCCGTTCGGAGCCGGGCCGCGGATGCCCGCGATGAGCGCGATGCCGGCAATGGACCCCACCGCAGTCGTCCGGAGCCGTGCATGGGCCTGCCCCAATCCGCCCATCACCCGGCGCGGGCCGGATTGGAAGGCGCGCAATGTGCGGGGCCGATGCGGATGGGCTGGCGGTCTCCCTAGATTTTCGGCATGAACTGCAATATCTCGTCAAGCAAAGCGTCGGTGCGCACGGAATGGTCCTTGAAATGCGTGCGGCTGGAAAAAAGGCCGGCGGAGCGCAGGGAGGCGAGCATGTCGTCCACGCGCGGAATGCGCCGCTTGTGCGCCGAAGCCAGCTCGTGCAGGTCGTAATAAAGAGGCGGCGCGTTCCCTCCCGGCGCATCCAGTTCGGAATGCAGGACGGCCAGGAGCGATGAAAGCTCCGGGCCCGAGCCGTACGGGCGTTCTTTGGATAGCGAGGCTATTTTTTTTACAGTTGACAAATCGGCCCACGCGCCGCCCCAGAGCGGGCCGGCCCAGTCGCATTTGGCATCGCAGAGGGGGCAGGAGGCCGGCGGGAAACCGCCCAGCGAATGGTAGCGGCAACGGGGGCAGTAGGCGACGAATTTCATCGCCAGCTTCGAGGAGCGGACGGCTTCGGGCGCGCCCTTGCGCAGTTCCACGAGGAGCTTGACGTAATGCCGGTCGGAAAAGCACAACTGCGGGTGCATGGAGAAATCGTACTGCGAGGCCGCGCGCGCGAGGTGGCCCAAGAGGATGCGCAGGGCGTTCTCGTGGCAGAATTCGTTGTCCAGCGGCTTGGCGTTGTACTGGTTGATGCAGGCGGGCGCGTGCGCGCCGCAGAGCACCGCCGTGTCGGTGGCCGTGAGCGAGAGGCGCAAGGATTTGATGCTTGCGCACGAGCGCAGCGCGAAGGGGAGGAACGGGGCCGGCGTGCCGAAGGGGTCGATTTCGACCAGATCGAAACCGAAGTTGGAGGAAAGGAAAACCTCGACGGGCGAGCAGACCGCGCGCGCCGCCCCGCCCTCGATCTTGTTTAGCCCGATATTCTCTTTCGCCGCTTCGGCCGCCGCCGGGTCGGCATCCAGCAGCGTGAGGGATTGGACGTTGCCGTTCTCGAGCTTGTAGCGCAGGCCCCGAATGCCGCTGGCACAGAAGGCGTCGAGCGCGTTTTTTACCGTGGGCTGGGCGCCCACCCATAGGCTGGAGAGGTCGCGGCAGAGGCGCATGGCCGGATTGAAGAAGATGCCGTCGGGCACGCGCACGCTCGCGAGCCCCTCGGAGAGGATCTGGCCGGCGCGCCGGGAGTTGGCTTTCTTGCCGTCGGTTATTTCGCGCTTTTGGCGGGCAGGACCGGGCGGAGTGGCCCGGCGCGGATCGCCGGGTGCGCGCTCGATGCGGGCGGAACCGGGCGGGCGTCGCGGGCCCGTGGCGTGCTTGGGGCGGACCGGTGCGGATGCCATGACACGATTTGCCATGCAAATGATATAAAACGCTCCGGCGATTTTCTTTTAAAATGCGCATGTGTTCTTAGCGCATGCGTTGCACCATCCATTCGTCGCCCATCCGCGGGCGGGTCATCCCGCCGCCGTCGCAAAGCCACGCCGTCCGGCTCCTGTGGGGCGCGTGTCTGGGCGCAGGCGGGGCCGTCGACAACTGCCCGGACTCCAAGGAAGTGCGCGCCGTGCTGGACATGGGCCGGCAGATGGGCGCGGACATCGAATTCAACCTTAATGAGGAGATGGGCAGCATGAGCGCCGACATCTTCGGCCCCGGCGAGCCCCGATTCGGGCCGTCGTTTCGATGCCCCACGGTGGAGAGCGCGCGCTGGGCGGTGCCGCTGGCATGCACGTCGGAGGAAGCGACGCTGGCCGTGCCGCCGCTGCCCGAAAGCCCCCGGCGCGCGCTGGAGGACGCCGCCGCCCAGCTCGGGATCAGCGTGGCGAACGCCGCCGGGAAGACCGAAGTGCGCGGCCCGATCAACGCCGAGGAATTGGAACTTGCGGATACCGCCGGCGCATTCTGGGCCGGCGGATGGGCGATGGCGATGCCGTGCGCCGAGGCGGACGTCGTCTTGAGCCTCGACGATTTCGTGATGGACCGGCCCGGCGTGCGCCTCTCGCTGGGCGTGCTTGGCCAGTTCGGGATCGCCTCCTCGCTCGACGAAGAGAGCGGCGAGCTGGTCATCGCGCCCGGAACGGGATACCGCGAGATTTACAAAGATGCCGAACAGGACTGGCGGACGGGCTCGTACCTGCTCGGCGCGTTCCTGCTCGCGGGGCAAGGCGAGGTGTGGCTCGAGTCATCCTCCAAACAGGCGGAGAAGACGTTCTGGGACAAATTGCAGGCCAAAGATGGGACGCCGGACGGCGAAGAAGGATGGAAAATGGAATGGGGCGACGACGGCATCGCCGTCCGTGCGGACATGGCGCGCCGGCCGTCACTGCCTCCGTCGCTTGACATGCGCCGCTATCCCTCGCTGCTGCCGCTGGCCATGGTGCTGGCCACGCAGGAAAATCACCCGGTCCTAATCGAGCCGCTCTATCCGGTCTATGCGGGCTTCTTGCGCCGGGCGCGCGCGATGGCCAATGCCCTGAACCTCATCGGCGGGAAAGCGCAGATGACGGAAGGGGGCATCCGCATCGAGCCGTCCGCGCTTGTCGGCGGGCACGTGGATTGCGGCCAGGACGACCGCATCGCGATGGCGCTCGCGCTCGCGGGATTGGTGTGCCCGCAGCCACTCATCATCGAGAACGCGCAAGCGGTGTCCCGCAGCCACCCCGGATTCTGGGCGGATCTGCGCGCGCTGGGCGCCCGCATCCAGACCGATTTCTAGAAAATCGGCACCCGTCTTTGAGCGGCAGGAGAGTTCGGCCTTCCGGACCGGCCACAAAGGATTTCGGCGTTTTTTGGCCGGCGATGGATTTCAGCGTTTTTTGGCCGGCTGCGGCATCAGGACGGGATTGCTCGTCAGCCGCTGGAAGGCCATGGCCAGCACGATGAGGTTGATGATGCTGCCCACGAACGCCTCGCTGACGGCCGCGGCGCGCGCGTCGGTGCCCAGCGGCGTGATATCCCCGTAGCCGATGGTGAAATAGGTGGTGGCAGAGAGGTAGAACACGTCGCGCTCAAGCTCGTGATCGGGGAGGACGGCCGAATAATGCAGTCCGGGCGGCTGGATGAGCGTGGCATCGACGTAGTAGAACAGGCCGTAGGCGAGGATGACCGAGAGCGTCAGGAAGAAATACTTGAACATAAGCGAGCCGACGGAGCGCTGGCTCTCGTGCAGCAAATCGACGAAGAGCGTGACGGCCAGCACGAGGGGCCCGAAGATGAGTAGGACCAGCAGAGGCGGGTTGTGCAGGAAGGTGCTCAGCTGGTGCGGGAAAAAGAGGATGCTCGCGAATAGCACGACGACGATGAGACGGGCGAGGTAATAGAACGCGCGCCGCTTGGCGTGCTCGCTGATCCGGTTCAGGATGCCGATGATGGGGTCATGGTGCATGTATTACTTATTGGTCGGCCCTTTTTATTACTTCGCAAAAAATCGAGGTGAAAAAGGGGAAAGAATGGAAATGGACTGGAAAACGTCTCAGGCCTTGCCGGCATATTTCTCAAGCAGCTTGGAGAACCGCTCCGATGTATTTTTCATGCTCTCGAGCGCCTCGCCGATGGATTGGGCGATGGATTCGGCGGCCCGGAGGCCGATGCCGGAAAGGAGCTGGCGGGTTTTGGAATCCAGAATGGCGGCACGCTCCAGAAGCCGGCGCACAAGAACGGAATCGGGTTGGACGCGGGCCAGCTCGTCGCGCTGGGCTTTGAACTTTTCGGCGAAGCCGTCGCACTTGAATTCCTTTTCGAACGCCAGCAGGCCCAAGCTCGCTTCAAGCGCCTGGAGCCGCTCCTTGTTTTTGATGAAGCGCTTCGCGAGCCGCTCGACGGTCCAGACTTTGTGCGGGTCGTATATGCGTTTCACGCGCTTTTCCAATACGAGCACGTGGACGGCGGCGTTGAGGGCGGTGTTTGACACGAAAAGCGCGAACTTGGCGATCTGGAAGGGGGCGCTGAGGCTGGCCGACGCCATCGCGGCGAGGCGCAGAACGGCGCGCAGAGGATAATTCCTCCCGTATTTTCGGGAGGCTGCGGCCCCCTCGACTTTCTTCCACGGGGTTTTGAGCAAGGAGATGACGGCGTCCAGTCTCGCCGTCATCCGGCGGGCGGAGCTGGAAAAGGAATCGTGGAAGGCCGAGAGCCATTTGAGGGGGCCTTGGGGCTTGGCGATGTAGGGTAGAAGATGCTCGAAGGCGATGCGATGGGGAAGATGCTGGGCCTGCGGATGTCGCAACCCCCATATGATGCCGTATGCAAACCCGTAGGGATCTGCGAGGGCTTCGCCGGTGAACGAGTGGAGCTCGTTTACGCCGGCGAGAAGATGACTCGGGCTCAACGCATCGGCGCCTTGTCCGTTGAATTCGAGCCGATTGGCAAGGTATTTCAATGAAACGTCGGGACCGGTTTCCTTATCGAAGCGGCGGTGGGCCTCCTCGTGCCCGAGCAAAATGCGATGCGGACAAGTGGCAGAAAGGAACCGGCCTTTCTTTTCGAGTCTTTCGCGGGCTTTGGCGTAACTGTAGCTGCGAAACGAGCGTACCGAATTGTCAATGATGTAAATGCGATCCGCATGGGGGACATACACGCCCCCAAACCAAGCATACTCGCCGAGCAGCGAATCGACGTGGTAGACATTCGCCACTCCGGCATCTTGGGAATTCGGCGCTTCGGCTTTCGAAGGCGGGGGCTTGATAGTCAGAACATCCTGCACCTCGACGTCGCCCTCGCAGACGGGTCGGCGCAATGGGCGCTCGGTTTTGGTCGGCGGGGACCGGTAATAGCCGACGATGGAGCGCGACGAACTCTCCCCACAAGGCGTGTCCGAAAGTTTGCCCAGAGACTGATCGGCTAAGAAGCTCAG
>JAHFEC010000140.1 GCA_023248665.1 Microcaldota archaeon
CTCGCATAGGCCACGACGCTTGACTCGTTGCCGTCCGTCTCCTTCCCCGAATGGGTATAACGGAGGAGCTTGGCATTCTTCGCGCCCGACAATTTGGCGTAATGCGCCGCCGCGGCGATGGGGCCGTGCCCGCAGATGGAAAGCCCCCGCCCCTCGACTTGGGACTGGAAGGACTCGTCGTCGAGCGAGAGGAGGGAAGCGATGGCGGGCTCGTCCTTCTCCCGCGCCGATTGGGCGCTCTCGTAGTGGGTGAAATCGCTGGAGGCGATGACGAGGACGTTGAGGCCGGCGAATTCTTTGCTGCGGACCGAATCGAAAATGGCCTTGCCCACGAGGCGGCTGGAACGGATGTCCTGCGCCATCATGCAGACGGCGACGATTTTCGCCGCCGGCGCGAGCGTTTGCAGGAAAGGGAGCTGCACCTCGACGGAATGCTCGCGCAAATGCGCCGGCTCGCTCTTGGAGATGAGGGGCGAGGATTTGACGATGGCGCCGGCAAGAGGCAGATTGGTTTGGCTTTTGCCGACGGGCGTGCTCCAGTCGTCGAACGAGACGGAGATGAGCTCGCCTAAGCCTGTGTGGTTGGGGCCGATGATGATGGCGGTGGTGTTGGGCTTTTTGAGAAGAGGCTCAATCGCGGCAAAGGAATAGGCGGCCGTGAGGCCCGAATAAGCGTAGCCGGCGTGGGGGCAGACGATGGCTTTGACCCCGGAAACGGGTTTGACTTCCTTGCGGGCGAGCGCGAGCAGGCTGTCCACCTGCCGCTTAAGAGAAGTGGGCGAGGAAGGGTAGAACGAGCCGGAGACGGCGGGATAGCGCATGAAATCAGTCCTTGAGAGTCTGATTGGCCAGAACCTTGAGCAGATTCTCGTCGTAAGCGAACGCCGGCGAACCCAGACGCCTGCAAAGAAATGCGACGGATGCATCAGCCGAACTGATGGAGTAGGAACTGGCAAGAAACATCTCAAGAATTTCCAATCTCTCTCTGGCACTGAACGTATATATCTGGATATTGCGGTTGGACATCAGCTGGTTGAAAGCCGTCTTGGCGGCAGATGCGCCCTGCTCGTAGCGGATGACCGTAAGCGTTTCGAAAAGGATTGGATCTGGCACCATCCACGATTCGCCGGCCCGCGCGCCGGCCTCGCCGTCCCTCATGGCTTTGACATGGTGCGGATCATCTTCGATGAAGAGGGCAATCAGGAAAGAGCTGTCAAGAACGCGCACGGGACACCCCATAGGCGATGAGATCGTGGTCGATTGGTTTTGTGCGCGGTTTGAGGCCCCGATGCCGGCTGCGGATATCGTCAATCAAGTCCCGCAGGGACATGGTGCGCGGTCCTTGCGGAACCGAATACATATTTCGGACGACCTCGCTGTAGCTGGCTTTCTTCCGGCGCTTCAAGCCTTTGCCCTTGAGGCTGGTGAGATGCGCATATACATCGTCGGCGAGGTTGACCAGCTGGCTCATAGTATATATGTATACATATATATTAATAAGATGAACAGTCGGACGGCCGCTGCTTCATGGGCCCGGCAACCCGTCCCGCTCACTCCAGTATCGTGTATTTGCTGATGTAAATCTGCCCCAGAAGCACGATCAGATAGGGGTGGATGAGCACGGAATTGACGATGAGCACCAGCCACGAGGCGAACGGGTGCGGCAGGACGAAGAGGAATACGGCGTCGACAGCCACGAGGCTGACGAAGGCGACCAGAAGCCACAGAAGCACCAGCGGGGACTTGGACAGGACGGTGTTGATCGAGCGCTGGAGGGCGCGGTACGGGCGCACGTCGTCGATGACCATGGCGGTGGGCACGAAGAGGATGGCCAGGCCGATGGCCAGCGAGAGGAGGGGCGCGAGGACGGACTGCAGGCCGTACTCGTAGGTGAGAAGCTGGATGATGAGCAGCGAGATGGAGGCCATGAGGAAAATCCAGAACACGGAGAGCGTGGTGGTCGTCGCGGATTTGGCCACCTCGTTGCCGATCTGGGTGAGCGTGCGCTGGCTCTTGATGACGAGGTTGATGTTGACGATGGCGAAGCTCATCAGAAAGAGGGAGACGATGAGCGAGAGGACCATGAGGCCGGATGAGAGGGGCGTCAGATCCGGGATGGAATTGGTGCGAAGGTACGCGCCGCCCAGGGCCACGAAGCTGGGCGTGCCCACGAGGAGCGGAATCGCAAGGCCGAAGAGGCCGGGGACCGCCATCAGGACGATGAGCCAGAAATTGCGCGTATAGACTTCCCACGCGTGGGCCAGAAGGGAGGTTTTCGCCATGGGATACTAGGAGAGGGAAAAAATATAAACAAAACCACGAGCAGACGGGCTTAAATAGGAAAAGACGAGGGGAGAGGAAAAAATCGAAAAACAAAAGAAAAAAAAGAGAGCGGGCGCCCGGGCGCCCGCGCTTGTCTTTTGGCCGCCAGCCCGATTCTTGGCGCGATGCCATCCAGCCCGCGCACCCGCATCGGAGAGAACGCGAGATACGGATTGCGGGAGGGGCAGGAGTATTGACGAACAGGACCGGACAAGGCGAAGGGAGCGGGCATGGGCTTTTATTACTTGCACCAAGAAGAGGAGCGGTGATGTTACGGGGAACGGCACGCTGATTTTCGTTTGCCTGCTGGGGCTTGGCCTCCTTCTGGGCTGCACGGGCCCG
>JAHFEC010000003.1 GCA_023248665.1 Microcaldota archaeon
CCTGCCGGGCCAGAAAAACGGAATCCACGTGTGCTCCTCCTACGAGCACGACGAGACGGGGTACACCTCGGAGGAGGCAAGCATGCGCATCGCGCAGATTGACAAGCGCGCCCGCAAGATCGCCGCCATCGATCCGGCCCGCTACCAGCCCGCCTTCTTCGGGGACCCCAAATCCGCGTTCCTTCTGGTGAGCTGGGGCTCGACCAAGGGCCCGGCGCTCGAGGCGCTCAAGCTTCTGGAGAAGGCGAACGTGCGCGTGCGGTACATGCACATCCGCTACGCCTCGCCGTTCGCGGCCGACGCCATCAAGCATGCGCTGCAGGCGGCGTCCGGCGTGCTCATCTGCGAGGGGAATTCGACGGGCCAGATGCGCGCGCTCATCCGCGAGAAGACGGGCATCCAGATACCGAACGCCTACCTGCGCTATGACGGCCGGCCGTTCGAGCCGGCCGACATCGCCGCGATGGTGCTCAAGATCCTCAAGAATTAGGTGATGATGATGGCGACACTGGCTGAACTGAGCGAACCGGCGCACACAATTACATGGTGCAACGGGTGTGGAGACTTTTCAATCCTCGCTTCGCTCAAGACGGCATTGTCAAAATTGAGCATCGACCCGCACGACACGGTGGTGGTGTCGGGCATCGGATGCTCGGGCAAGCTGCCCCATTTCATCAAGACATACGGATACGAGGGGCTGCACGGGCGGAGCCTGCCCGCCGCTTCGGCCATTAAATTAGCCAACCACTCGCTCACCGTCATCGACGTGGGCGGTGACGGGGACGGATACGGCATCGGCATGGGGCATTTCATCCACACCTGCCGGCGCAACATCGACATGACATATATCGTGCACAACAACCAGATATATGGCCTCACCACCGGGCAGACCTCGCCCACTTCGGAGAAGGGGTTCAAGACCAAAAGCACGCCGGAAGGGGTGCTGGAGGTGCCGGTCAACCCCATCGCGCTGGCCGTGTCGGCCGGGGCCACGTTCGTGGCGCGCGGATTCTCGGGCAACCTGCCGCACTTTACGGATTTGATCATGCAGGGCATCCGGCACAAGGGCTTCGCCGTCATCGACGTGCTGCAGCCGTGCGTCACCTTCAACAAGCTCAACACCTACGAGTATTTCATGAAAAAGGTGTACAAGCTGGATCCGTCCAACCACAACCCGCGCGACAAGATGGCCGCGCTGGTCAAGGCGGAGGAGTGGGCCGAGAAGATACCGATTGGCGTGTTCTATGTGGAAGAGAGGCCGACTTATGAGGATGGCTTGCCGCAGCTGGCGGCGGGCCCGCTGGTCAAGCGGGACAATTCGAAAATTGAGATTGCGTCGATACTGGAAGAGTTTGAATAGAAAAAATAAAGCTACAGGGTATTGTTATTTACAATGATTTTATATGAGAATAGGCGAACGGAAAGATACTAATATAGATTGCTTTATTTTTCAGCAATGTTTTCAGAAAGATTGCTTTAATTTATAGCAACCTTTATATATAAGTGAGGCTAAAAGAAGGCTATGGAAGAACTTGCAGAACTCCTCCATCGCTACAATCCGTGGTGGTCTGGAGAATACAAAACAGAATCCATCGAGCGAAAGCTTTATCTTGAGCAGCTCAAGGCGCTTGGGACCAAGCGCGACATCGTCCTGCTCTCCGGCCTGCGCAGGGTGGGAAAGACCACCCTGATGCGCCAGCACATCACCCGCCTCTTGGAAGAGCAAAAACCTGAGCGCATCCTGTATGTGCCGCTCGACGCCTATGGATTGGTCAGTTTCTCCATCCATGATATCGTGCGCGAATTTCGCAAAATCCACCAGATTGAGCTCAAAGAGCGCGTTCATCTCTTTCTGGACGAGGTGGCCGCCAAGACGGATTTCGCCCTTGAGCTCAAGGATTTCCACGACAACGAGAATGCCAAGATTTTCGCTTCCTCTTCTTCCGCCTCGCTCATGAAGGAGAAGGCTTCTTATCTGAGCGGCAGGACGCGCATGCTGGAAGTCATGCCGCTTGATTTTGAAGAATACCACAAATTTCGCTGGAAAACACCCCTTGGAGCCGAGAGCCACATGCTGGAGGCCCGCTTCGAGGAGTATCTGCAGGACGGCGGAATGCCCGAATACGTGCTAAGCCGGGACCCCGGCGACCTCAACAAAATCATCGAGGATATCATCACCAAAGACATTTACTTGCGCCAGAATCTGGATAACAAGTTGCTTCTCAAGGAGATGTTCAAGTTGCTCTGCGAGCGGGTCGGAAAGCGCGTCACGGAGAGCAGAATCGCTAATATACTGGATGTGCCCCGCGGGACAGTGGGGCGGCTGATGAGCCATTTTGAGGACACTTATCTGTTCTATGAGGTGCCGGTGTTTGGCACTCTAAACGAGCGCATCAAAAACCCCAAGAAAATATATATTGGAGACGTCGGCCTCCGCAATGTCACCACTGGCTTTCGGGACAGGGGTGCCGTGTATGAGAATCTGGTCTTTTTGAGCCTGAAAAATGAGGAGCCGCGCTATGTGATGCAAGACGGGATTGAAATCGATTTTAAGATTGGGAATAGGCTGATAGAAGCCAAATACGGCCAGCCGCCAAACGAGAAGCAGGAGGAATTGCTCGCGCGAATGTCGCACCGCTACAAAGTCGAGATTGCAGACGGATACAAATATTTTTTCGGTGAAAAAAAGAGTGCTTGAGATAGTGGATGCGGCGGCAAATGGGGGCTTCTTTTCAATCCAGTCTAGCTCTCTCTTTAATCCAGCCGCACGCCCTGCTCGACATGCTCCTGGCACTCGGTCAGGATCGTAAAAACGTGCGAATCCGAGATGGAATAGAGCGCCTTCTGCCCCTGCTTCTGCATTTTCACGAGGCCCAACGAGCGCAGCTGCGCGAGGTGGTGCGAAACGTTGGGCTGCGAGAGGTTCGTTTTCGCGCAGATCTGGTTGACATAAAGCGGCCTGTCCCAGAGCGCGTGCAGCACCGAGAGGCGCGACGGGTCGGAGAGCTGCTTGAAGATGTCCGACATCTTGGCGACGGGCATGTGATCGCTCATGGATTTGGGTTCGGAGCGCCGGCTTATATGGGTTTTCATGGCCATGTCGGATCCCGCCTTATGGATGCTCGTGCTCGATGCTGATCCTGAGGCCCGAGCGCTCTTCCAGCCTTTTCGCGCGCGCCTCCACCAGCGAGCAGAGGCCAGCATCCGTGTAGAGGATGAAATCGTCTCCCAAGGAGGCGTGCAACAGCCCGTGCTCGAGCGCGTGGAAACGGTAGTGCGCGTCGATTTTGCCTTCGGCGGCGAGCCGGCGCGCCAGCGAGCCGTAGATGCCTGAACGGCGGTGCGCCGCCCCCTCGCGCATGGAGTTGGACATGGGTTGGGGCGTGCTCGGCGGAGCGGCCGGAGTTTCGCCCGCACAAGTGGATGATGGATTCGCGGTCCGGGCCTGTTGGGCGCGGGCCGGAAAGGATGGCACCGGGACGGTTTCCCCTTCCAGCCCGGCGCTCAGGGGATTGACGCACACGAGGCGCAGGGTGCCCGGCTTCTTGTGCGGGAGCGGAAAGCATTTGGAAGTCAGCTCGGCGAACGAGCGGGGATGCGGCTTTTCGGCTTTGCCCGTGCGCCAGTGCATCTGCTGGTTGAGCAGGAAGGCCATCGGCGGCGCGAGGCCGAAGTCGTGGATGTCCGGGCGGGAGAAGAACTCGTCCGGCCCGCCCGAATAGATGAGCTGGCCGTTAAAAAGCAGGCGCACCTCGTCGGCCCATTCGTACGCGGTCTCGACGTCGTGCGTGGAAAGCACCACCGTGACGCCGTTGTGGTTGAGCTCGTCCGAGAGTTCCAGAAGCTCGTGCACCATCTCCGGGTCGAGGCCGGCGGTGGGCTCGTCCATGATGAGCACCTTCGGGCGCATCGCGAGGGCGCCGGCGAGGGCCACGCGCTTGCGCTGGCCGAAGGAGAGCTGCTGGGTGGGCCGCTCGCGCATCTGGCTCAACCCGACGAGGGAGAGCACCTCGTCCACGCGCCGCTCGGCATCGGCGCGCGCGACGCCGGAGTTGAGCGGGCCGAAGGCGACGTCCTCTTCCACCGTGGCCGAGAAGATCTGGTCGTCCGGGTTCTGGAAAACGAGCGACACCTGCGAGCGCAACGAGGCGAGGCTCTTGGAATCGTATCCCACCGGCCGGCCGTCGAAGAGCGCCTCGCCCGAATCGGGCTTGTGCACGCCGTTGAAATGCAAGAAGAGCGTGCTCTTGCCCGAGCCGTTGGGGCCCAGAAAGACCGTCTTCTTGCCGGCCGGGATGTCGACCGACACGGAATCGAGCGCCTTGGCCTGCCCGTCGTAGGAGAACGAGAGGGCGCGCGTGGAGAGGATGTTTCTGTTTGCCATAGAGAATCACCAGAAATCATGATCGTTTTGAGCCATTATACCATCCACCAGCCCGCGCTCGCCTGCCCGATGAGGAAGAGGGCGGCAAAAATGGACGCGGATGCGAGGATCCATTTCGCACTCAATTTTGGCGGCATGTGCAGGAGCGGGAATTCGCCCCCGAAATTTCGGCAGAGGAGCGCCGCTTCGGCGCGCTGGGCGAAATCCATCGAGCGCGAGAAGAGGTTGGCCATGATGAGGCCGCTGGTGTTCAGGGAGCGGCGGATGCCCACAAAGCCCATGCGGCAGTCGGCGGCGGTGAACATCTGGCCCAGCTGCTCGATGAGCATGAACGAATAGCGGTAGATGAGCACGGTCAGCTCGGCGACGTGGGCCGGCAGGCCGACCTCGCGCAGGGCGTAAAAGAGGTGGGGAATCGGCGTGGAGGAGGCGAAGAAGAGCAGGACGCAGAAGCCCGCCGCCGCCCGGATGAAGAGCAGGATGGAGAGGTTGAACGCTTCGCGCGTGATGATGACGGGGACGCCCAGGAGGGAGAAGGAGAGGAAAGGCGTGCCGGGCATGAGCAGGGCGATGATGATGACCGAGATGAAGAGCATGGCGACGGTTTCCAGGCAGGCGAACTTGACCAGATCGGGCAGGCGCAAGGAAGAGGAATAGGTCAATAGCGCGAGGCCGATGACGAATACGATGAGCGGGACCGCGGGGGAGGGGGCCAGAAGCGAGCCGGCCAGAAGGGCGAGGCAGAGGAGAAGCTTGCCTACGGGAGAGTAGGCCCGCATCGGGCTCCGGTAGGCCATCTCGTCGATCGCAGACATGGAATCCCAGGTTCCTGAGTTCGTGCTTTCAGTCTTTTCGCTTGTCTTTGCCTTCCGGCCCGTTGTTTACTTTGTCGTGCGGCCCCTCTTTTATCTTCGAAATATCCGAGCGCGCTTTCTCGTAGCCGATGAAATAGCCGATGACCAGCGCGCCCAGCGCGGCCTGCAAAGCAAAAAGCATGGATTCCGTCTCGGGTGGGGGCGTCCAGAGCGGGAGGATCCAGCGCACGTAGCCGGGCTGCTGCGTCTGGATGGCCCGCGAGCCGGCATCGTCCGCCCCGCCGAATTTGGCGGAAGGGTTGACGAAGAAGGGCAGGGCGAACAGGAGGACGATGGCCAGGATGGCGAGGCCGTATTTGAGTTGGTCATCCATGCGAGCACCTCACTTCCCGCCCAGGCACTCGGCCAGCAGTTTGGGCCTCGACTTGGAGAGGAAATCGAAGAATATCCAGATCAGGACGCCCTCGCCGATGGCGATGGGCACCTGCGTGATGGCGAAGATGCCGGCGAATACGGAGAAGGACTGCCAGAGGCTCGCGCCCGGGAAGGCGAGCGCCAGTTGCATGGAGGTGACCAGGTACGTGGCCCAGTCCGCCAGCACGGCGGCCGTGAAAGCGGTCGGGCCGAGCCCGAACTTGAATTTGCGCATGAGAAGAAAAGCGTAGAAGCCCACGGCCGGGCCGACGATGCCCATGGAGAAGACGTCGGCGCCCAAGGTGGTGATGCCCCCGTGCGCCATGAGCAGGGCCTGGAAGATGAGCACGATGGTGGACAGCAGGGAGGTGACGGTGAAGCCGAAGAGCATGGCCGAGAGGCCCGTGCCGGTCGGATGGCTGGAGGAGCCGGACACGGAGGGCAGCTTGAGGGAGGAGAGCACGAAGATGAAGGCGCCACAGACGGCCATGATGAGCTTGCGCTCCGGGTGCTCCTTGAACAGCTTGCCCACCTGCATGGCGCCGTAGATGACGAATGGGGCCGAGAGGGCGTACCAGAAGACGCACCAGAACGGGGGGAGGAAACCTTCCATGATGTGCATGAGAATTCACCTAAGACTCGGAGTAAACGGCCGATGGATTGATACGGGATGGACAAATCATTTGATAGAGGGATCGTTTGATGGATAAATATATGCTTATTCATTTATATATCTATGGCCGGATGGGAAAGGGTGCGGGGGCCGCAGAGAAGACGAATCAGAGCCTCGCCAGCAGCCAGAGCAGGGCGAGGATGGAGAGGATGAGTGCGGCCGGCACGGCGATGCGCAGGACCGAGACGACCGAGTTGAGCGTGGAGACGATCTCGGCAGACTGGTACGGCCCGAGCACCTTGATGGAGAGCCGCTCCTTCTTCATGTCGAACGAGGCGGGCGCGAGGGCGGCGTGGGCCTGCTTGGCCAGCGAGAGCACGATGCGCTCGAGCCTCTCGATGCCCTCGGCCCCGGCGGGGTTGAACACGCCCTTGATTGAATTGAGCTGGTGCGTGTCGGTGGTGTAGATCTCCACCATCCCGTCGCCCACGAAGGTGCGCGAGACGGACTCGATGAGCCGCTCGCGGGCCTCCTGCGTGATGCCGTTCGAATCGAGGAGCACGACGAAATTCGGCCGGGAGGTGCGCGGGCCGAAGCATGCGACCTTGATGCCGCCCGAGCCCACGCCGGGAAGGTGGATGGGGTACTCGCTGGCCCAGCCCGCGAGCAGGCGCTCGGCCTTGGATCTGGATTTCATGGCTTTGTCGAGGGCGTCGGCCATGTCGAACGAGATGGGCGAGCCGGCCTCGACATAGTCCACGTCGCCCGTCTCGGCATTGTGGCAGTCGATCACGAGCGAATCCGCATATTGGGCGTTGGCTTTCTCCATGAGCGCCCAGCCGATGGCGAGGTTCACGTCCTCGGTGGAGAGGGGCGCGCGCGTGAAGGAGGCGATGGCGTAGTTGTTGATGCCCAACAGATAGCAGGTGGAGTCCCCGCTGGACTCCTCGTGGAGGCTGAAGCGCGCGGGTTTTGGCGAGAGGTGCGCGATGGCGGTGCGCGCCGCGCCCACCACGGCCGCCAGCTCGGATGAGGACACGGGATCCAGGTCGTGCGTGGCCGTGCCGTGGAACACGAACACCTCGGTGCCCTGGCTTTTGAGGGCCTGCGCGATCTGGAAGGAGAACTGGCTGCCGCCCAGATTGCCGAATGGGCCGAAGTGCAGGTAGGGCACCACCCAGTGCATCTTCCCGGCCGGGGTGCGCCATTCGGCCACGCCCACCCAGGTGGTGGCGGTCTCGCCCATCTCGTCGAACGCGTCCTCGAGGTCCTTCTCGCCGTAGAGCCATTGGCTCGAGAACATCGAGAGCACGTCCGGCGAGGAGAGGCCGAGGTTCTTCTTGAGCGGGCCGGAGGCGATGAAGAGCAGCCCGTAGAGCGCGCCCACGAACACCACGGCCGCCAAGCCGATGCGCACCAGCAGGTCGGACACGCCGCCGGAGTAGATGGAGGTACCGGCGATGAGGAAGAAGGTGTAGGCCAGCATCTGGGCGATGGCGAACAGCCATGCCGAGCGGCGCAGGCCGAACGCGAACTTGAGGGTGGAGAACCAGAGCAGGAACGACAGTCCGAAGCCCACGAAGATGAGGTTGAAGCCGGCCGCATAGACGGTGCGCAGGGCGAACGCGAGCAGGTAGAATACCATGTACACGAACGAGCTGAGCAGCGCGATGGCCAGCGCGCGCTCAAGCTTGACGCGCCGGCGCAAAGTGGATAGGGCCAGCGCGCACCCGAACGAGGGCACGGCGACGGCGATGATGGCGCTGCCGGCGCCGGATAGGAGCGCGGAGGGGTTGGACCAGCCGCCCACGAGTCCGCCCAAGAGGGCCCCGCCGATGATGGCCCCGAACAGGAGCATGGCGGCCAGATGGCGGGCGGGCGGGAGGGCGATGAAATATTTCGTCAGGCCCAGCGCTTTCTTGGCGGATTCCATGCTAAAGCCGCGAAGAGGAGGTTAAAAAACCTCCCCAGAGGTTTTTTGGAATTGGAAGGAGACGTCGTAGCGGCGAACTTCCGATCCGATAAAAACGAGTATGATGCCGGCTCGGGCGGCTCAGAGAAGCCGCTTGTTTTTCTCGGGCTTTTGCGAGTCCGCCGATTTTTGGTGGGCGGATGGGCCGGCTTTATTGGCTTGGACGGGCGGCTGGACGAGCGGTGCCGCCGGGCCGGATGGCTCGGCCGGCTCGGACGCCTGCTCGGCATATGGGGCGGACTGCAGCTCGTGGAGCATGGCATCCAGCTCGTAGACGTTCTCGACATATTCGGCCGCGACGTCCCGGAAGGATAATTTCTTCTGGATCGCGATCTTGGTGAGCTCAAGGGCGATGAAGCGGATCTCGGAATTGGCGTTGACTTTGTCTTCGTCCATCATGCAAGGAGTATGGACGAATATAGATAAAAAGCAATGGGGTCGCGCCGGGGGAAACGGGGCGTTTTGGGCCCCTTACGCTTATTAGGCCCATTCGCGAGAATATTATTATGGAACGAATATGCCCCACCTGCGGCGCATCGAGCCTCAAGGAAAAGTTCGCCGGCGAGCACTGCCTGGAGTGCGCGCTGGGCAAGGACCGGCTCAAATGGCCCTCGCAGATCGAGATCGCTTATTGCCAGAAATGCACGCGCATCTGGCACAAGAGCGTCTGGAAGCCCTCCAGCCCCAGCCTGCTGGCGGCGATCATCGAGCGGGCGTTCACCAAGGCCAAATTGGACGGGCACTACAACGTCGAGGCCGGCCGGTGGGAAGGCGTCGTCGAGCGCGAGGGGCAGCGCGTGGACGTGGAGCAGCCCGTCGAGATAAAATGGCGCAAGGAAGTGTGCCCGGACTGCAACCGCGCCTCGTCCGGATATTTCGAGGCGATCATCCAGCTGCGCGGCAAGAAGGAAAAAGTGGAGAAATTCGCCAAACGCCTGGAGAAGAGGCTGCGCCAGATCACCTTCCTGCCCAAATTCGAGGAGATGCACGGGGGCCTGGATATCTACATCGGCGTCAAGAAGGACGTGCCTTCGCTTCTGGACGAGGAGGGGCTCAAATTCGTGCGCACGGAGAAGCTGTCCGGGGAGAAGAACGGAAAAAGGCTGTACCGCTCGACTTTTTTGATCCGCTTCGCGGACGAAGAAGAGAAGAAAGACAAGTGAAAAATCGCGTCGGCGCGTCCGGTTCCCTTTTTTTGTTTTCGGCCTGCTTTTATTTTTTTATTTGCTATTTTTCTTTCTTATAACCCGGACATGAAGGCCCGGCGCAGCTGCGCGAACATCTCGCCGAAGTGCTTGGAGCCCAGCAGGACGACGGGCACGAGCAGCATAAGGTAGTTGATGTCCGAGAGCACGAGCGCGGCCCCGGCGCAGGCGGCGGCGATGAGGATGAAGAAGAGGGAGCCCAGGATGTTTATGGCGACGTGCAGCGAGCTGCGGCCCGAATGGCGCAGGATCTGCAGGTAGATGCGAAAAGCGCTTGACGCGCTGAGCACGAACAGGGTCGCACAGGCGTAGAACCCCAGGAAGGCGAACGAGCGCAACGTGCCGATGAGATCCTTCCAGGGGCCGGAGGAGAGATAGAGAACAAGAAAGAGCACGCCCGAAAGGAAGGCGAATACGAAAATTCGCCGGATCGACATGGAGAGCTGCTCGTTGGTCGAATACGCCCCGGTCCCGCCGATGCTGGGCAGGCGGTTGACGATGCGCGAATAGCGCGAATTCTCCTCCACCACCCGCTGCACCCCAAGCGACGTGGTGCGCAAAAAGCCCATGTGCCTCGAGACGAACTCCGGCGTGATGTCCTTGCAGAAATGATAGACCCGGGTCTCCTGCGAGACCATGATGACCGAGAGGATGGAGGTGATGACGATAAGCGAGGCCAGCAGGCCGAGGATGCCGGCCGGGATGAGGTGCGCGGCCACGGCCATGGAGCCGATGAGCAAGGACAGTTCCCCGAGCGGCAGGAGGGCGCTGGCCGCGAACGCGCTGGACGGGCCCGGCAGGCCGATCAGGTAGGCGCTGGCCACGGAAGAGACGAACTTGCCCACGGCGGCCACCAGAAGGAAGCCGAAGATGAGCGGCAGGCCGGTCATGGTGGAATTGACATCCACCATCATGCCGATGGAGAAGAAGAAGAACGACGCGAAGAGGGTGTTGAACGGCCGGATCATGTCCGAGATTCGCTTGGCCTGCGGCGTGGTCGCCACAATGGAGCCGGCCAGGAACGAGCCGACCGAGAAGCCGATGCCGATGGACTGGCACACGTAGCTGATCACCAGCACGATGCTCACGGTGAAGAGCACGAGGAACTCGTCCGAGTGCTGGACGATGGAGAGGAGATAGCGGATGGCCTTCGAGAGCGCGAAATAGGCGATGGCGAAGGTGATGACGACCTTGAGCAGGGCGATGGCGATGGCGTACTGGTCCCCGAAGCCGGAGGTGGCCATGATGCCCAAAAGGGCCACGGCCACGAGGTCCTCGATGATGAGCACGGCCATGATGAACGGCGTCTCCACCCGCTTGAGCTTGCCCTGCCCTTCCAGTATCTTGATGATGATGGGCGTTGAGGAGAAGGACAGCATGAGGCCCAGCAGGACCGAGGCGGTCGTGTCGAAGCCCATCGCCCTCGAGACGATATGGCCGATGATGTAGGTGATGCCCAGCTTGATGAGGGCGGCCAGGAACGTGGAGAAGCCGAGGCGGAAGAGCTTGACGAGCGAGAATTCCAGGCCGATGCCGAACAGGATGAGCACCGAACCGAAGAGGGCGAAGAGGGCCACGGTGTCGGGGCTGTTGATCACGAGGGCGCCGAGGTTGAGGGGGCCCAGCTGGATCCCTGCGAGCGGGCTTTGGGGGCCCATGAGCGCGCCCGCCAGCAGCACGCCCAGCACCATGGGCAGACGGATGCGCTCCATGAGGATGCCCAATATCAGGATCATCGCTATGGACAGACCGATGGTCAAACCCGCTTCGATAAAATCGCCGGATGGAAAACTCGCAGGGAGAATAAAAAGACAAGGGATTGGGAAACCGGGGAACGGCGAAAATACGGGTCGGCTCGCTTGCAAATACGGGTCGCCCGCAAATACGGGTCGCCCGCAAATACGGGTCGCCCGCAAATACGGGTCGCCCGCAAATACGGGTCGGCTCCCGGGCGCCGGCCCGACTCGCGCGGATGCGCCCGCGCGGATGTTGAATTATAAACCGCCCCAGCGAAAATACACGCATGCCGAACACCACACGGACGATGAGCAACTGGGAATATTCCATCGTGCTGAAGGAAGCCCTGCCCCTTCTTGAAAACAAGCACGTGCGCAAGATATACCAGCCCCGCGAGGGCGTGCTGCGCATCGACATCGGCAAGGAGTCGCTGATGGTGGGGGCCGGCGCTTACTTCTATCTTGCCAAAAACCCGCCGGCCGGACCGACGGAGCCCGGCGCGTTCGCCATGCTTTTGCGCAAGCACTTGGAGGGCAAACGGCTGCACGCATTCTCACCGTACCAGAACGACCGCATATACGTCATGGAATTCGACGACGGCCTGAAGCTGGTGCTGGAGCAGTTCGGCAAAGGAAATGTGATTCTGCTGGATAAAGAGCAGAAGATCATACGCTCGCTGCACCGGATAGAGGACAAAGGAGAAAAACAGGGGGAAACCGGGGACGATGGAAAAGAAACCGCAAAAAGCGCAAAAGCCCCGGCCGGGAGCCGGAAAAAATCGCTCGAATTCTACTCATTCCCGCAGAACACGGACGGGCCCGGCCTTATGGCGCAGGAGGCGGATTGGGAAAGACTCGCGAACTCGCCGAAGAATTCGCTCGCCATCGAATCGGCGTTGGCGCGCTGGCCCGTGGGGCGGGCGTACACGAAAGAGGCGGTGGAGCGGGCTGGATTGGATGGAAAAACGAAAATCTCGCAGGTGAGCGCGCAAGAGGGCATGAAGATGATACGCATCCTTCAGGAGATGATGCAGAATATCTCCCCAAGAGTTTATTGGCTCAGGGAGAACGCAACGGCGGAGACCAAGGAACGTGGGGATTTGGCCGGCGAGCAAAACAAGAAAGTGGCGGAAGTGTCGCTCGTGCCGCTCGCAAAATACCAGGAGGAGACAGGAGAACGAGCGGATGGAATCGAAATGCAAACGTTCCCCTCATGGTCCGATGCGCTGGAAGCCTGTTTCTCCAATGCCCCAGAGCGCCAAGAGGCGCCCGAGGATCCGGCGCTCGTGCGCCTGCGAAAAAGGATGGAAGAGCAGGAAGAGGCGCTCAAGAGAATCGAGCAGGAAATTGCGCAGGCGACCAAGAAGGCCGCGTGGATGAAAGAGAATCTTGCCGGGATGGAAGAGAAAATCGATCAGGCGATAAAGAACGGGGAGAAGAAGGCGGAAATCGAAACCGGATGAGCCGGCGCATTTTCAGCCTATCTTTGCTCCACCCATTGCTCGGCCGCGAGGCGGATGTCCTCGGCCACCACGGTCTTGCGTCCGGCGTGGTGCGAGAGCTTGTTGGCTTTCTCGGCAATCTGCATGCCGATCTTCTCGAGCACTTCGGTCAATTCCTGCGAGGCGTCTTCCGACACGCGCTCGCCGCCGGCTTTTCGGATAAGGCGTTCGACGGGTGCTTTTGGCAGAATCAAGATATCACCAACCTCTTTATGGGAAAAGGAGGTTTATTAGGCTTTAATTTGGCGCATCGGCGGATTTTTAAGGCTGAAGCGCGAGATAATAGTGGGAGAAGAGGTGAGAAGATGAATGAAATGACTATACTAATCAGGAAGGAGAAGGGCATAAATGCGCACCTCATACGGCTCGAATCAAAAGCGCAAAAAGCGTTTGATGCCGGCAAAAACAGGAAGGCCATCAAGACCTATTTGGATCTTGCCCATAACGCTTATCCGGCGGGCCGTCTTGACCAGAGCCTCGAAGCTTATGACAAGGCCGCGAGCGTCGCCATTGAAAAGGGACTGCTGGGCAGGGCCGCGCAAATCATCATGGAAAAGGCCGGAAAGCTGCATGCGAATGGAAGGCGCCACGATGCGATGGAAGAATACGGCAATGCGCTTTCGGCGGCAGGCTCGGGCCATCTTGCAGGATTGGCCGACGACGCCAGTTATGAGTACAACCTCTTGTACAAGACCATCGGGCCCAAAAGGACGTTTTATGTGCCCCCGCAATGCGCAGTCGGCCGTTGCCGACTTGCACGGTCGGCTACTGCCGACCTATCGGCAAATCTGTTGCCGACCGACAACGCGGTTGTCGCTCTTGCGGGGCCACTTATACCGTGAGCGGCTTTGCCGCTCACTTATCGCAAACCGTGGTTTGCGACGGCCAAACCTCGTCGAAAGACAGATGCGAATTTATCGCATCACTTTCTCGGTTTGGTATAGTCCGGCCTGCGGGCGATGGCTTAAAATGATTGGGCGCGAGAGCAGATCATGACAATGGACGAGGAAATCCGCAAGCAGCTGGCCAAGCCCTTCGGCCCCCTGATGCGCTTTGAGGAGGCCCTGCCTGCCATCGCCCGCCGCAAAGGCCTGCTCATCGCCGTCGGAGACCGGACCATACTGAACCTTCTTGCGCAGGGCATCCGCCCGGACGTCGGCATCTATGACGGGATAATCCGGCGCGAGCCGATTGCGCCGGGCGAATTGGAGCGGATCGAGCAGGCGGGCGCAGAAGGGACGCTTCTTCAGGCCAAAAATCCGGCCGGCGCGGTGAGCGCTGCGATGGAGACGGAGATTATCAATGCGCTCGGTGCCGGCCGGGGCTGGATTAGGATAGATGGCGAGGACGATTTGGCCAGCCTCGTGGTGATGGCCGAAGCCAAAGAGGGAAGCCTGCTTTTATACGGCCAGCCCAAGGAGGGCGTGATCGTCGTCAAAATAGATGCGGAAATGAAGAAGAAGGCAAAAGCGCTGCGCGAGCGGATAAGAGAGTAGGGCAGAACGGCCCGCCTCTCATTTCCCCCAATTCTCGGGCAGGGGTTTGCCGATCCACTCGTTCTTCTTTAACTCGAGTATGGTGGCGGGGCGGATGCCTTCCGGCACGGGCCCGGCCCCCAAGCGCATGCACGCGTCTTGCAGGGGGAATTGCACGCGCCGCTCGCCGGCCGACACCACCACTTCCTCGCCCGAGATGTCGATGGCGCTGATGGGCTGGCCGTCGGCCGCGGGGGGCTCGAACACCAACCGGCCTTGGCTGCCGACATGAAGCTCGCCGTTCTTGCGCGCGGCGTTCTCCAGCTCGATGCTCGTGCCGGGGCGCAAGAGGCGCGAATAGCCGGGGCTGTCCCAGACCACGACGCGGATGGTCTGCCCCTCGCTCTCCAGGGAGAAAGTGGACATGAGCGAGGAGGAAGCCGCCGAACCGTCGAGGCGCATGTTCCGGCGAAAAGGAAAATCTCCAAAAAATTCCTTTATCGTGCCCTCGAAATTTCCAAAAGAGGACAGGGCCTTCGAATCAACAGGAAAGACGAGCTTCTCGCGCTTGCCTTTCTGCACGCGCTTTATTTCTCCGCCGGAAAGGATGCAGAATTCCCCGCCGCGGGCGCGCAGGGGGCCCGCCTCCACCAAATCGCCGGCGAGGATGACTTGGTCGAGCGCCTGCGCGGCCGCATCATAGAGCACGACGGTGCCCGTGCCGGTCGAATCCTCAAGAAAGAGGCGCTGGGTGCGGGAAACGCCCGTCCCCCGCTGGATGATCTTGGGCGGGAAGATGCGCGCGACCCGCCCGCGCAGGATGAATTGGGAAGACAAGCTGGAGGCCTGCGAAACGGACACGAGCCTTGCCTTGGGCCCGAACATCTCCAAATTGACGAGGTGCTCGGCCGCTTCGGTTGTGATGAGGTGGTGGTACTCGCACAGCTTGGCCTCGGTGCGCGCGCAAAATTCCGCCTCTCCGATGGCCCGGATGATGTCTTCCCGTTCGCCCATGCACAACAGAGGGGGGCAATGAATAAGAATATTGGGGAGGCGCCAATCCGGCCGCTAATGATGATGCAAAGGATGACTCTCGATAAAAAATCGAACGGGATGGATAAAAAAGCCGGGAGGCGCCCGGGCGCCTGCTGCGATTTTTGTTTTGGGCCTTGGTTTTTGTTTTTGGCAACAGGCATAACAAATATATACCCTCGGTGGATGGTTCCCGCATGGCTTCTCTGGATGTGATCTGCGTCGGCCACCTTGTGTACGACATCCGCGATTACGTCGAGAAATTCCCGCAGCCAGACAAGACGGCCTTCCTGCGCCGCCCCCCGGCCATTTCGGCGGGCGGGAGCGCGGCCAACGCGGCCCTCAATTCCGTGCGCTTGGGGCATCCGGCCGGGCTCGTGTCCAACGTGGGCGATGATGCGCACGGGAGGTTCCTGCTGGCCGAGCTGGCGCGCGAGGGCATCCATTCGCCCCACGTCAAGCTGGTGAAGGGCGGGCGCACCGGCCTCTCCATCGTGCTCATCGACAAGGACGGCGAGGTGATGGTGGTCGAGGACACCGGCTGCGTGGACGAGAAGAGGCGCCTGCCGGCGGACTACATCGCCTCCGCGCGGTGGGTGCACCTCTCCGGCTGCGCCTACGACTGGATGCTAAAGACGGCCAAGGCGGCGCGCAAAGGGGGGAAGCCGCTGTCGGTGGATCCGGGCCGGGCGGCCTCGCGGCTGGGCATGGAAAAGCTCGCGCCCGTGCTCGAGAGGACGGATTTGCTTATCCTCAACCGCAAGGAACTGCTCGCGCTGAGCGGCTCGTCGGCCATCGAGGAAGTGCGCAAACTCTCCAAGGAATTCGACTGTTCGGTGGTGCTCAAGACCGGGCACGGGCCGGCCGTGTGCAGCGCATCCGGGGCCGCGCCGTTCGAGGTGCCGCCCTTCAATGCGCCCGAAGTGGTGGACACCATCGGCGCGGGCGACGCGTTCGACGCGGGCGTGATCTGCGGCAAGCTGGAAGGCAAAGCCCTGTACGAGGCGGTGCGCATGGGGCATGCGTGCGCGGCCGCGAAAGTGATGCATGCCGGGGCGCAATCCATGCCCAAGCGAGAAGTCGTGAAGAAACGTTTCCGGTTCAAATAAAGAGAGACTTTGTACTCTTCATCCGTCCGAGCCCGCCTTCTCGCGCGAGACGAGATAGGCGACGACGGCCCCGCACAGCACCGAGGCCACGGCGGGCACGTACGGCATGTACCAAGGCTCCTCCACATGGAAGAAACTGGAGTTGGAGAGCATGGTCCACATGACATAGGCCACGGCGCCGCCGAGGATGATGCGCGCGATGGCGATGAGGACTTCCTTCTTGGTCGAACCCATGGCTTGTTGATGGGACGAAAAAGGATAAAAACAGATGCATCCTAGGACATCGTTTTCTTGTTCCAGATATAGACGGTCAGGTTGCCCCAGTAGTAGCGGGGCGCGGTGGGCGCGGGCATGTCCTGTCGCACCGAAACGACGCGGCGCACTTGGACGATTTGGATGCTGGAATTGATGGCCGAGGGGGCGCATCCGAACCAGTAATCGGACGGGATGGTGTTCGGCTTGCCGCTCACCGCGCTGATATTGAGCTCCACCCAGAAGTCCGAGCCCGTGGAGAGCAGGGATTGGTACTGGCTGTAGCGGCCGGAGGGGTCGTCGCACGCGGCGGCGGCATCGGCGCTGATCTGTTGCGCGCCCGATCCGGTAATGGTGGTGAGGTTCAGCAGGTTCACGTCGTGGCTGTCCACCGAGAGGCCAGCGCGCTGGGCCGAAAGAGGAGAGAGATACCAGTTCGGCGGGTCGCCGACCGAGAGCAGCGCGTCGGAGATGCGGTAGGCTTCCTGCTGCAGGTAGGTGTCGTGGTCGTCGATTTGCTCGCGCAAGGCCAACCAGTGGGTGGAGAGGATGGAGATGGCCAAGGCGAAGATGATGGAGGCCACGATGGCATCGAACGAGAAATACTGCCCCTTCTTGTATGCGAATTTCATCCAATCAACCCTGTTCTTTGCGTGAATTCTATGCTCATCCGGCTCTCAACGTGACCTGGCCGTTCGCGCCCTCGATCATCTGGAGGCGGATTGAGCCCTTGCTGGCATTGATGCCGACGGCGTGGCGGAGGGCGCCCTGCGAATCCGTATAGGAGAAATACCCGTTGCCCGGACATTGGACTGGGGGGCAGCCTTGGGACACGTTGCGCATGCCCGAGGGGAAATAGAACTGCTTGGATTGGATGGTGCCGGGGTCCAGGAAGACGTAGATTGAGCCCCCGTCGGTGAGGTTGAGGGTGTAGGGCTTGCCGTCGATCTTCGCCGGGAGCGGGAATGTGGCGTCGAAGCCCGGGCCGGCCAGCAGGGCCAGTTGGACGTCGTCCGCCACCTGCGCGGCGATGGAACGAGAGAGGGTGAATTCGCGCTGGGAGATGTCCTGCCCGACCTGAGAGATGATGGATATGCTCAAGACGACGAAGATGAGGAGGAAGAAGCCGACGTAGGTGAGGATCTCGACCGCCGCCTGCGCGCGCAAGGGGGGAGATGAGCCGGAATCGCCGGACGGGAAGAGCGGACGCGAAGGCTCGCCGGAGAAGCCGCTCGCGCCCGGGCGCGAGAAACGGGAAGAAAGCCGGTCTGGATGCGGATGGCGGGCGGCCGGGCGAGCAAACACGGATGGATTCGTACAGGCATCCGCTATCGAATTCGGGCGCACATATTCGCCCGTTGGTTTTTCCATTTCAGTTGATGTTGCGCGTGATGTTGACATAATCTCCCTGATTGATGAATACGAGATAGACCAGGCCCGGCCGCACATGGCCGCTCCCTTGGGTTCCGGCGCGGGGCTGGTCAAGCGCCATCTGGGGGCGGTAGGCAGGCCAGCCGTTGAGCACGGGCGCCGGGGTTTGCGTCACGATCTGGCTGACGGTGCCGTCCTCCATGGATAGCGTGACGGTGATCTCGCGCCCCTTGTATTTGAATTCGTCCCGCCAAGTTGGCGAGGAACGGTCGATGGCATTGCCCGAGAGCGAGATGTTCCAGAGATAATCGGGATAGCTGACGAGGAGGCCCTTCTGCGATCCGTTGCCCTGATACCAGACCTCGCCGGCCGTGTCCGCCATCTGCTGGGCGAGGCTGTTGGCCTGCACTTGCGCGAGCGTCTGGGTGCGCACCGAGCTGGAAGAGAAAAAGGTGAGCACGATGGGGACGATGAAGGCCAGCGAGAGGCCCACGAGCATGAGCATTTCCATCGAGGACTGGCCCCGGGCGGAAGACGGACCCGGGGCGGTGGAAGCGCGGGAAGAACCGCGCAGATTGCGCAAGGACGGGCTGGACGGATTGCGCGAAAGGCGCACGCCGGGACGGTTCGTTCTTTTCCCTAATCGCATCGGTTCACCGGCATAGATTTGTCGACGTATTGGATTTGACTTAGGTTGTAGCGCTCAGACGGGCTGGGAACGCCGGCATCGTAGGATTGGTTGGATATGGAGAAGCGGCCCGTGGCGTCGGCGCGCGGGGAGCCCTGCGGCTGGTCGTTCGCGCACATGGCCATGCTCTTGCATCCGGGCATGCCCTCGATGAAGGAGCCGGCGCACGGGGCGGGCGAATAGAACTGGTAGTCGAGGCGGGAATTGCGCTCGGAATCGAGGTTGGGGATGTCCTCGGCGGCTTGGGCGGCATTGGTCCAGTCCGGCACCGGATCATCCGCCCCGCCCGCCCAGCGGCCGGTGATGAAGGACTCGATGCCGAAGCCCTGCGGGGAATAGGGCGTGTGGCCGTTGTAAGGCGCGAGGGCGGTGAGCCGCTGCAGGTAAGAGGGGCCGTAGGGGGATTGGACATAATAGCCGCAGATGGCCATGTCGCGGGGGCCGCTCATGTCATAGATGCGCGACTGCGCGGCGGGCGGGTAGTCATTCGAGAATTTCCGGGACAGGGAGTTGTAGTCGTTTCGGTAGATGCGGCCTTGCCCGAAGAGGTCGGACTGGTTGACCCGGCTCTGGATGAGGATTTCAGGAAGGCCTAAGTTCCAGTTCTCGTGCCCGGGGAGGGTGTTGACCGAGCCCGTGATCGCCACGTACGGGATATTGGGGTTGGCGGGAATGGTGTCGGGATTGACCTCGGCTGATTTGGGCGGGCAGGCGGCGGGGTCCGTGTTGTTGGGCAAAAATTTGCGCAGGCAATAGAGGCAGTTGGGGTGCTGGTCCATCACGGCATAGCTGCAGGCGCTGGTCGGCCCGGGCAGCGTGCTGTTGAAATCGAAATTATCGCCCCCCGAATTGCCCAGCACGATGGCCCCGAAGTACTGGGACTGCGAGATGGCCTCGCCCATGTCCGGAGTCTCGAGGATGTAGGAGCCGATCTTTGAGAGGTTGTAGCGGTAGTCCGTGGATCGGAACGCGCTCTGGTTGACGGTGCTCATCGGCCCGAAGAACCAGCCCATGCCCTCGGAGATGGTGGGCGACGCCTTGAGCAGGCGGGCCTGCGCATCCCCGGAGGCGAGGTATTGGGGCACGTGGTAGACGTTGCGGTGGGGCCGCTCCGCGTCCGGAACGGCGGGCCGGGCGATGCGGTCCTGGCGGGCCACCATCGGGTCGGTCATGCCGGAGATGTCGATCGACGTGTTGACCACGAACATTTTTTGGATGGAAAGCTGCCCGTTGGGGTCGGTCAGGTTCATGGGCACCTCGAAATACACCGACACGGCCCAGAGGCCGGTCTGGTTGAAGCTGAACTTGCGCACGTCGCCCCACACCAGATCGTAGCCCATGAGCCGGGTGGCCGTGCGCGTCTGGTTGAAGAAATAGGGGAGGGTGCTGCGCATCCCGTCGGGCGAATAGGTGAGATTGGAGGAATTGCCGTAGTAGAAGAAATTCTGGCCGCCGGGATAGATCCCGCCGGACGTGGTGCCGCCCGTCATGAGCTCGTAGATCGTGCGGTTCACCGCCCCGGTGCCGTCCGGGAAGGCGGTGCCGGCCCCGCCCTCGACGGGGAGGCCCATGACGCCGCTGTCGGGGTGGTCCTCGATGGCGCGCGCGAGCGTGTCGAGGGCGAGGATGGCCGAGGCGTTCGAGAATTTGTTGAGCGCATCGTTGTCCACCATGGAGAGGGAGGTGCGCATGGCCTCCACGCGGAACCGCTGGGCCGAGCGGGCCTCCTCGACCTGCACGGTCTGGGCCCAGAGCTGGATGGAGATGAAGATGAAGGAGATGAGCACGAGGGCCAGCAGGGTGAAGAGGAACCCCCTCGAGCGCGGGAAGCCGGGGCTGGACGGGCCGGCGAAAGACGGCGTTTTGATGCGGACTTTGGATTCTTTGGCCATGCTCGAATCAGCCCCAGACGGTCAGGCGCAGGATGCCCACCGTGAAATTGCCCGGATCGAACGTGCTGGCCGTGGAGACGTTGCAGGGCACCTTGTCGCACGAGCCGGGCGGCGCGTACGAGTTGGTCTTGGCATCGTAGCCGTGGCAGACCACGTTGCAGTAGGGCGAATCGCCGCGCGAGACCGGGTCGGTGTAGCCCATGACGAGCAGGTGCGCCGGGGCCTCCACGCGCCAGTAGGAGACATTGTAGTGCGGATCGGTCTTTGGATTCTGGACGGAGGCGTTGTAGAGCAATATCCAGCGGCCGCTCGCGGAGTCATAGAAATGATAGGCGTAGGAATAGGGATAGGGGATCATGGAATCGGTGGCTTGGACGATGGGATCGCCCGGGGAAAAACCCGAGCCGTCGAGGGCCCGCGCGCTGGCCGTGTCCGCGAGCGTCTGCGAGCCTAAGACCGGCGTGACGGCCACGGTCTGCAGCGTGTCCTTGGCGAGGTATTCGGCCTGCAGCAGGCTCGGATAATAGCCCGACGGGACGGAGGAGATGACCAGCATGGACTGGATGGAGATAAGGATGAGCGAAAAGGCGACGAATGCGTCTAGCGAGAATACGAATCCGGGCCGATTTTCCATCAGCCGAACAATGATTGCAATACTTTTAAAGGTAGGTGAGGACAAGTAAAACAGAGGTGATGGGATGAGAGGACAACTGTCGGCTGAGATGCTGATTCTGCTGGCGCTCGTGCTGGGACTGCTACTGGTGGCCTACACGTACATGTCAAAAACCGTCGACAATACCGGTAAACAGATTGATCGGCAGACCGCAAGAACGATCGCCGAAAGCACGTATTGCGAGGCAAACGACAAAAACGACCCATGCGGAGCCCTCAAAAGTTCAGGAGTTGACAATGCCAAGTGCGATCCGGACAAGAACCGTTGCTATGTCCCATAGGCGATTATAAAAAGCTCGGATATGATTGGAACTCATGGCCCGCTCATATCGCGCCCAACTCACGGCCGAAGCCCTCATGCTCATGGCCATCACGCTCTCCATCCTCGTGGTCGCGGCATTCTCCATCTCGAAGATGCAGAATTGGGAGCAGTCGCTTTTCGAGAAAAAGGTGCTCGCCTCTGAACTGGACGGTATCATCTCATATGCGGACGAGATCTGCGTGCTCGGGCCCGGCAACAGCCGCACAATGAGCCTCGCGCCCGTGGAATTCAGCCTTGAGGCGACGGACCGCATCGTGAG
>JAHFEC010000059.1 GCA_023248665.1 Microcaldota archaeon
TCGGGTGGTCGATTTTGCCGCAAAGGATGGCGGCCACGGCCAGCGCAAGGAAGAGCGCCGAGAGGGGCGTGAATACGGACAGCCATCCAAAGGTGGCGCCATATGCGAGCGCCGCCGCGTAGAAGAGGACGGTCGGGTACGGCAAGCCCTGTTCGGACTGCTCGTCGCAGGCCTTGGAAAGGAATCCGCCGATGGCCGATAGGACAATCTCGCTGATCATGGCTAGAAAAGAGAATGGAAAAGATATAAACAAACCTTAAGCCTCATGCGCGCAGCGCGCGCAGAAGCGCCACTCGGACGGTGCGGCTGTTGACCACCATCCCCCTGAGATTGGCCGCCGCCGCGCCCTCGCCGATGAATTCCAGCCACGGGACGAAATGCTTGCCGTTGGCATGGTAGAGCACGGCGTCCAGCGGCGCGGTCTTGACGAGGTTGCACAGGTCCGAGAGGTTCCGGGCCCGGCCGACCACGGCGCCGTTGGGCATCTTGAAAACGAATTCTTTGCCTAAGGGAGCGTCTTTCATTGAAATCACCACCGCCCTTACTCGCAGGTGGTTTATATTTTTTTCGGGAGAAATGCCGGAACTTTCTAATCTGAAACAGGAGCTTTAAAAGGCAGAAACAGGAGCTTTAAAAGGCCAAAAAGGCTTTATAAAGTCTCAAATATGGCTTATAAATGCCCTTTTCCCCTTAAACCCGCTTTTGCGCCGCCCGAGCGGCCGGCGCCAACTCCTGTGCCAAATCACTGGCCGCATAATGCGCGCCCATTTTCTTGGAAAGGCGCACGCCGGCCAACCCATTGACGTATGCGCCCGCGCAGGCGGCAGCGAACAGCTCGTTGTGATCGGCCGCCAGCGCCGCCGCCAATCCCGCCAGCACGTCCCCGCTGCCCCCGCACGTCATCCCTTCGTGGTGCGTCTTGTTTGTCTTGAACTTTTGCGGCGAGGCGATGAGATCCGCCGCCCCTTTGCACAAGATGGTGCAACCATACTTTCCGGCCATCGCTTTGACGCTTTTCTCATCTGCCCTCATGCCAAAAAGAGAGCGGAATTCGCCCCCGTGCGGCGTGATCAGGACGTTTTTTTCCAGCATTTTCGGTTTTAGCATATGCAATGCGCTTGCATCAAGAACGACCGGCTTTTTGCTGGCGATGGCCCTTGCCAGCATCCGCTCGCTGGTCTTGTTCTCTTCCCAGCCCGGGCCGAGAAGATAGGCATCCGCTTTCCCGAAAAATTCGTCCAAGCGCGCTTTTTCGACCACGATGACGTTGGGCGTGGCCTCTTTTAGCTTGCGCACGAGGGCGAGGTTCTGGTCTGTCGAATGGACATAAACCAGATCGCAGAACCTCATGGCGGCCAATACGCAAAGAATGAGCGAGCCGTGGTAGTCTTTGGAGCCGGCCAAGATGAGGAGCTTGCCGTTGTCTCCCTTATGGCTGTCCTTTTTCCTTTTGCGCAAAGCTTTCACGTCGGACGGGCTGGTGGATTGGACGGCCATGTGCCTCTTGTTGCGGCGTTGTTTTTATGCCTTCGGGCTTTGGAGCATCGCTACCTCCAAACAAGACCGATAGGCCGTATTTCAATCAATATTCGCTCACGATTTTTTTCAGGTTCTTCAAAAATTCTTCGCAATCTAGGAAATAATTCGGATATGCCTTTTTCAAGTCAGTGCTGGCATCCGCCCCAACCAGAACAACATCATATTCCTTGTTACCCATATTTCTTTTTTCGGATTTTGAATAGTCTATTATCGCCTTCTCCCCGTCGTCTTCCCTATAAGCCGTGATATTAAGTTTTCCACCTGCAATATCCAGTTCCAATAAGAAATATTGGAGTTTCGGGGTTTGTTTAACCTGTTGCTCAAAAACTTTAATCGCTTCCATCCAGCCCTTCATTTTCTGTATAACATTTAATTCAGCCTCTTTTTTCTTAATCTCCAAGTATAGCTCTTTTTCGTCTGTGGGAGTATTCGGGATACTGGGGCATCCCTCCATCCTTGCAAAAGCAGAACTGACCAATCTAAAGAAATCCATCCACTCCTGTTCACCCTCGTTAGATTTGAGCGCCTGCCGGGTAAAGAAGCCCACAGTTTCAATGGCTGTCGCCCAAAGATGCTGCAATTTTGAGCGTATCTGTATTTCCACAAGCAAATCATTGTATTCCTTTTTTCCCTTATCGCTCACGTATCTGTAAATCAAGTGGATGCTCCGATAGCCGTCGTTTTTAGGGTCTTTAATATAGTCCTTCACTCTCACAAGATTGTGCTTCAAATCTCCCTTAATGTAATGGAAGTCGCAGAGGTCTTTTGCCATCCGGACATTTGATACAACTGCCCGGCATCCGCCAATGTCCTGCATCTGGGAGAGGGTCATTGTAGGCTCTTTTCCGCCATACCTCCTTTGTAATTTTTTAATAATAGCAGGAACACGCTTCAGCCGTTGCACGGTTAACGCCTTCAGGTCAACGGTTAACGCCTTTGCTTTCAACCTTATTTTGAAAACATGCATAGGGTAGCTGTGGCTTGCCCTCCAGTTATCAAGAACTTCCAGCGCTTTATCAGTTTGTTCCGACGAACTTGTACTATCGATTAGGGTATCTCCCGCGCGGTTAACCTCTGCTTTGGAGTATTTTGGTTCAATCCAAGACATGGTTTAATCTGGAAGCTAATTTATATAAACATAACTTTGCGCGGTAGTTTCTGCGAGGTAAAATAGGCTTTTCAAAAAAATTTTAATGATTTTGCGCGGAGCAGCGATTCAACGTCTCAGGTTTCGATTATCCCATAATAAGGCTCCATAATGGCACATCTATCATTTTGCGCGGTAGTTTCTGCGAGGTAAAATAGGCTTTTCAAAAAAATTTTAATGATTTTGCGCGGAACGGGTTTTTGACCAATTCCCGATTTTCCACGCCTTCGGCTGGTTTTATCCTGCTTGCAGCTGCTTTGAAAATTTCCATTAAAACAAGTGCGTGCTCTAATACTCTATCCAAGTGCTTATTTGGTAAAATTACTATAATTTGGAATAATAACTATAATTCAGCTTTAATCACGCGCGATAGCCAATCTCCCTGTTAAGCTTCTCGATTTCGTTGAGCGCCGCCCCGACAAAATCCTCGCTCTTGGCCTTCTGGTACGCGAACGCGATGGAAGACGAGGCATTGATGCGCTGCATCGAGAACTGCGAGCGCAGCGTCTCCTTGAGCGTCTTGCTCACCTGTGCGGCCGATCCGCCCTGCGCGCCCACGCCGGGCACGAGCAAGGGCATGGTCTTTCCCGTGCGCTCGATCTCCCAGAGCACTTTCTCCAAATCGTCGATGCGGGTGGCGCCGACCACCAAGCCCAGCCCCTCTTCGGACCAGGTGGCGCTCTTGCGCAAAATCGAAATGTAAAGCGGCTTCTCTTCCTGCGCGGTCTCAAGCGCGAGGAAATCAGCCGCGCCGGGGTTGGAGGTGTGGCAGAGCAGATACACGCCCTTGCCCGACGGCGCGTATTCGAGGAACGGCTTCACGGAATCAAAGCCCATGAGCGGCGAGACGGTCAGCGCGTCCGCTTTCCAGAATCCGAAGGCTTCCTTGGCATAGGCGGCCGAGCTGGCGCCGATGTCGCCACGTTTGGCATCCAGGATGAGCGTGAACCTTCCCCTGTATTTGTCAAGCAATTCCTCGAGCGCCTGAAGCCCTTCCCAGCCGTACTGGGCGAAATAGGCGTAATTGGGCTTGAGCGCGGCCACGTCCCGCCGGCTCCCGTCTTGGAGATGCTCGATGATGGAAGAGTAGAATTTGACGATGCGCTCGCGCGCATTCCCCTGCACGGACGGGGGGATCTTCTCGAGCACCGGGTCGATGCCGAAGCACACGAGGCTCTGGTGCCGGCCGGCCATCGCCCAGAGTTGCTGCGGGTAGGATTCCATTCGCTCACCTTCCTCATTTGGCCCATTCCTGGGCTTGGGCGGTCCCCCATTTCGCGAAATACTCCCGCCATGCGCGCACCGTCGAGGCGGGCAGGCCGGGCGCGAGCGCGCTGTACAGCTCGCGCATGGTGACGATGGCCAATAGCGGGCAGCCCAGCTTCTCTCTCACTTCGTCCGACGCTCCCGGGCCGGCCGTCTGCGCGTCGCCCGAGGATTCCTGCCGGTCCACGGCCACGAGCACCCCGACCAGTTTCACGTCCGCGACGGCCCGCAGTTTGCCGTATGCCTCGAATTTGGCCGCGCCCGTGCTGATCACGTCGTCGATCATGAGGATTTTCGCGCCGGGCGAGAGCCGGTCGGCGCCCACGATGAGTGCGTCGGCTTTCACGTCCCCGTGCGCTTTTACTTCCTTGCGGTCGTAGAGGAACTTCTTGTTGATCTGGTGCTTGCGCCAGAGCGCCTCGCACGTGATGGCGGCCAGCGGGATGCCCTTGTAGGCCGGCCCGAAGATGAAGTCGAAATTCTCCACCGCCCCACAAGAAAGCGCCTGCGCGATCTTGTCGGCATAGCTTTCGGCCAGCGCATGAAGCGACTGGCCGTCGATGAGCGAGCCCATGTTGGCGTACACCGGGCTCTTTCGCCCGGATTTTAAGGTGAAGAATCCGTCCTCGTTGGCGGCCACTTTGAGGGCTTTTCTCTCCAGAAGGAATTTCGCGAATTTGGCCGCGTTTTCGGTCGGTTCCATGCGTACGCTAATGGTTGCAAAAGAATAAAAGCCGCAAGGGGCTCCCGCCCGAAAAGCCCGGGCGGAAAAAAATTCGCAAAAAGAAAAAACAGCCGACGGTTTATTCCGCCGGCGCGTCGTCCGAGCCGGCCGAGGCCGCCTCGCTCTCGCTTTGCGCCGGGGCGTTTTCTTCCGCCGCCGGGGCGCTCGCCTCTCCGCCCGCCTGCCCGACCGCATAGCGCTGCTTGACGTCGCTGATGCGAATATGCAGGGTCTGGCCGACCTTGGCGCCCGCCACGAATATGACGAATCCGTCCTTCTTGGCGATGCCGTCGCCGCGCGCGGCCTGCGCTTCGATGGTCACGTCCAGCTCGTCCCCGACCTTGACGGGCTTGGGGCCCGTATCCTCGAATCTTGGGCGTCCTTCTCGATCGTTTCCTCTTCCGTACATACTCGCTCATCTCCTTGGCTGTCTGTCGTATCCGCATCTTGGCAGGCGTTCGGCCCGCAAATATGCAAATAGCGTCATATATTAAGCGCGGGAAATTTAAATGGCTATGTAGGTATTCAGCCTTCCTTGGGCTCCTGCGCCGTCGCGCAGTGGATGCCGCCATAGCCGAAGACGAGTTCGCGGGCGGGAATGGGGAGGACTTCGCGCCCCGAAAAGCACGAGGCGAGGATTTCGGCCGCCTCTTCGTCTTTCTGGTCCCCGAACACGGGCAGGAGCACGAGCTTATTCGCGAGGTAGAAATTGGCATAGCTGGCCGGCAGGCGCCGGTTCTCTTCGGCGTCCGTGATCGGCTTTGGCATGGGCAGGCGCACGATTTCACCAAAGGACGCCTGCGAGCGCAAAAGCGCCTCATTCTCGGCCAGCACCCGCGAGTTGGGGTCGGACTTGTTTTCGCTGAAATTGCACAATACCTTCCCTTCGCCAAAAAAGCGGGCGAAATCGTCCACGTGCCCGTCCGTATCATCGCCCTCGATGCCGCAGGAAAGCCAGATGATTTCACGAATGCCCAAGAAATCGCGCAGGTATTGGGAGATTTGAGATTGGTTGAGGCCGGGATTGCGGTTCTTGTTGAGCAAACATTGTTTTGTGGTGAGCAGCTTTCCGGCCCCGTCCACGTCGAATGAGCCGCCCTCCATCACGATGCCGGGATGAAAGACGCGCACGCCCCGGTCTTGGACGCGCCGGGCGATTTCCTCGCCGGTTTGGTTGTCAGCCAGCAGGTCGTCATATTTGTTGCCCCACGCGTTGAACTCCCACTTGACGGCCGCCCGCCCGCGCGTTTTCTTGTGCAAAAGAAAAGTTGGGCCATAGTCGCGAATCCACACGTCGGCAGAAGGGATGATGTGGGGATGGAGATTGGAGTCGCGGGCCCCGGCGCGATCGAGGCGCCGGCCCGCGTCTTCTTTCGTTTTCTCGTCATCGACGAGCAGATTGACCTTCTCATGTTCGCTCAGCGCCACCGCCATCTGCTCGAACGTTTTTTCCACCGCCGGCCGCACGCGCGCCGGGAAAGTGAGCGGATTTTTGGGCCACGAGAGCCACGTGCCCTCGTGCGCGTGCCATTCGGGGGGCATGGAAAAGCCCAAGGAGGCAGGGGTGGAAGAAGAAGACATGACGGATTCACCACTTCACCTTCCGTTCAGTCAGCTTTCCATACATTTCGGGCCGTCTATTATAGAAAAACCGCCAGCCCTCGCGCACCATCATGGAATGGGCTAGGTCGACGGGCACGAGAAGCACCTCTTCGCCCGCGCCGGCCCGGGCCAACGTCTTGCCGAACGCATCGCACACGAACGAGCCGCCCCAGAAAGACATGGCCCCCTCGCGCCCGCAGCGGTTGACGGCGGCGACAATGACGTTGTTGGCAATGGCATGCCCGCGCATGACGTTCTCCCACGCCTCCTGCCAGTTGCCCTCGGCCTGCCTGACGCCGTCCACCAGACCGATGGCCGTGGGGTAGAAAAGGATGTCCGCGCCCAAGAGCGCGCAGATGCGCGCGCTTTCCGGATACCACTGGTCGTAGCAGATGAGCGGGCTGATTCGGACAGGGGGTGCGGGGGCGGACGGGGCGGGCGGCGCTTCGAACACTTGGAAGCCCGTGTCCCCTTTCTCGAAATAGTGCTGCTCCCAGAAATTCGGATCGTGCGGGATGTGCGTCTTGCGGTAAAAGCCGAGCATCTTCCCCCCGGGCGAGAACACCGCCGATGTGTTGTAAAGTTTTTTGGTTTTGGGGTCCTGCTCGTAGATCGAGCCGCCCACGAGCGTGATTTTGTTTTTCCTGGCGCATGAGGCGAGGGCATTCGAAGTTTCACCGGGGACTGGTTCGGAGTATTTTTCGGCTTTCTTCCCTTCCGGGCTGCCTTTTTCATACTGGGCGAAATAGGGGCTCGTGAACAGCTCGGGCAAACACACGATGGAGGCCCCCTTCTTGGCGGCCTGCGAAACTAGCTCGAGCGCATGGGCGAGGTTGTCCGCCGGCTCCGGCGCCATCTCCATCTGGATCAGGCCGAGGGTGATCCTGGTTTTTTCCATCAAATACGGATACGATAGCTAAGGCTAAAAGGTTTCGCGGTGCCATCTTTCCATGGCTTCCGAAGGGAAACCCTCCTCTCTTGCCGCCCTGC
>JAHFEC010000060.1 GCA_023248665.1 Microcaldota archaeon
CGACGAGGACGGGATGCCCGTCTTCGGCCGTGATCTCGAAGGTCGTCCCGTTTTTTGGGACGGTCTTGGGACCCGACGGGGTCCGCAAGACCAGCGTGTGGAGCGTCTCGTCGATGATGCGCCCAAAGAGGCCGATGAGGGCCGGGTTCGCGGCGCCGACGATGCGGGCTTCCTTGCCGATCCATTCTTCGACCATGAGCTTGTCCATGATGTTGAGCATCACCTTTCTTTTTCATCTCGTTTTTTCCATCCCGTTTTTGGCGTCATCCGATTTTTTGGCGTCATTCGAGTCCCATGCTGATGAACACGCTCTCGGCGGGGTATCCCATCGACACCAGCAGGGCTTTCATCTTCGTCAGATGGTTGCCCTGCAGGATGACGAGGCCGTCCTTGACGGTCCCGCCGCACGCGAGCTTGTGCTTGAGTTCCTTGGCGCATTCGTCCAGCCGTTCGGCGTCCAGCCCTTCAAGGACCGTCACCAGTTTTTTGAATCGTTTCTTCGTGGCATATACGCGGATCTTGCGCACGTCCTCTTTTTCGAGGATATCGCACGCGCAGATCTCCTTCATCAGACCGCATTTTGGACAAATCTCCGGCACTTGATTTCACCTCGCTTGGGTTGGCTGGCCCGACGGCTTCGCGCCGGCGGGGGTCATCGCCTTATTCTCTTTTGCTTTATCGTTGGGGGCGGACGGCGCGCCGGTTTTCGGCGCGGCGCCTTTTGCGGCCCGGCTTCCTTTCTTTCCAGCCGTGGCGCGGGCTTTCTGGTGCAGGTAGGTCAGGATGCGCGCGACGGTGTGGCGCAACTCCTTGATCCGCCCGGGATTTGAGGAGCGACCGCCGCGCATCACGAGGCCGTGCTCGGTGTTGAGCTCCTTGCGGACCTCGAACAGGCGGGCCTCGAGGGCTTCCTTGCCCATGCCTTTGAGTTCTTTCTTGCGGATGATAGCCATACGTACGACCTTTCATGCCTGGTTTATCTCTTGTGCTTGGGCGGCGCCGAGCGGCGGCGCGGCGGGGAGGTGGCCCCCTTCATGGGGTCGGCCCCGTCATCGCTCTCCGAGCGCGGGGCGGAGCTTTCCGAGACATCCTCGGCCTGCGCGATGAGGTTGGGGATCTCCACCTTCTTGACTTCGCCCTTGTCCGGGAACACGGTTCCCGGAACGACGAGGCGGACATAGACGCCGATGGCACCGGCCTTGGGGTAGGCCGTGACGTGGGCCTCGTGCACGAGGCGGGCCGGCTCGCCGGCTTTCGGCACATAGCCGGCCGCGACGCGCAGCGCTTTGGAGCGGCCGCCTTTGCCGGCGATCTTGCCGGCCGCGATGATCTCGCCGCCGAGGGCGCCGTGGCTCATGATGTCGCGCAGGGCGGCATGCAGGATGGCACGGGGCTTCTTGCCCATCTCGATGAATCGGGAGACTTTCTTGGCGATGAGCCTCGGTTCGAGGTCCGGGTTCTTGGACTCCACCACCGATATCTGCGGGTTCTCCATCTTGAACTCGCGGCTGATGGCGTCGGTGAGGTCGTGGATGGTCTTGCCCTTCTTGCCGATGACCCGGCCGGGCGTGGTGACCTCCACGGCGATGCGCGTGACCATGGGAGTGCGCTGGATGTCCACGTGCGTGAAGCCCGCGCGGTCCAGCTCCTTCTCGAGGAAATTGGCGACCTGATAGCGCACGATGGCTTCTTCGACGAATTTCTTCTCAATACCCACATTCACACCTTGTCAATGTTAATTGCGCACGGGCGCCGCCGTTGCGGCGGGCTCAAAAACTTTCTTGTCTTCGCGCTTCGGAGCCTCGGTTTTTTTCTCTTCGACCGGCTTGGCTTCGGTCTTTTTGGCCGCGATGGGCGATGAAACGGATGCCTTGGCTTCAGACGGTTTTAATTCCGGCTTGGTCTCTTTCTTTTCCTCGGCTTTCTTGGTCTCGGTCTTTTTCTCCTCGGCTTTCTTGGTCTCGGTCTTTTTCTCCTCGGCTTTCTTGGTTTCAGCCTTCTTGTCGTCTTTCTTGGCGTTCTTCGGTGCGGGAGGCGCCTTCAGCTCCTCAAGCACGACCTCGACGAACGCAGTCTCCAAATCCTGGCGGATGCGCCTTCCTTTCGGCGACATGCGCCCGAAGATGTCCTGCTTGTTGGCCTGGATGTGCGCGATCTTGCAGTCGCCCATGTTCCGGGAGACAGCGTTGGCCATCGCGTTCGCGATGAGGTCGCGCACGATCTTGGCGGATTTGACCGGCCAGCCGCCCTTCTTGCCGCCCAGCTCGCGCAAATGCCCGCGCCGCTTGTTGTAGTTGAAATAACGCACCGGCCGCTCGCCGTCCGCCGCCTCGGTCAGGAACTGGAGCGCCTTGTCGGCGCGCCGGCCGCGCACGTTGGAGCAGACGTTGCAGAGGTCCTTGTAGCTGGCATTGACGCCATCCACTCGGGCACGCGCAACGCGTTCGTTCTTGGCGGGCTGGTATGCGTAGTTGGCCATGAGAATCACATGCTCACTTGAGCGGGATGAACTTCGAGCCGCGGGTGGCGCCGATGCCCGGTCCGGAGTGCAGCACGCGTCCGGTGGTGTGCGCAAAATCGCCGAGGCGTCCGCCGAGCTTGTCCACGGTGATGAGGACGGGCTTGAACGTCTTGCCATCGTGCACGCCGAACGTGAGGTCGAGCCACGAAGGCAGGATGGGCGCGTCGCGCAGGTGGGTGCGGATCGTCTTCTTGGGATTGGTCTTCTTGATTTGGGCCACGCGGCGGATGAACCGCTTGAGGACCGGGTTCTTCCCCGCCTCGGCGCGCTGGATGGCGCGGCGGCAACGGGAGGTCATGAGAGGCAGGGCCTCGTCCAGGCCCATGCCTTCGAGGTCTTTCTTGACCATGCCGCGGTATTTGTCGATGCGAACCATATATTCACCAATTCATGTTTCATGCAAATGTTAATCCTTCGTCGTGCTCTTGCGCCGGCCCATGGATTTTGCGGCGATGTTGCCGACCTTGCGTCCGGGCGGGGCGCCGCGGCTGGTGGCCGAGCTGCGGCCCTTGTGGTGCTGCTTGCCGCCGAACGGATGAGTGTAGGCGGACATGTGCACGCCCCGGTTGACCGGCCACTTGCGGTTCTGGGCGTGCTTCTTGAAGAAATTCACGCCGGCTTTGAGCATCGGCCGCTCGAGCCGGCCGCCGCCGCAGGTGATGCCGATCTGCGCGCGGCAGGTCGGCTGCAGTTCCAGCGTGTGGCGGCTGGGCATGTTGACGTAGATGACGCGGGCCTCCTTGGAGGACACCACGGCGTACGAGCCGGGCGCGCGCACGAGCTTCCCGCCGTCGCCGGGGGAACGCTCGAGGTTGAAGATGTAGGCGCCTTCGGGAATCTGGGAGAGCGGGAGGACCGAGCCCAGCCGCAGGGGGGAGACGGCGCCCGAGAACACCTCGTCGCCGATGGCGATGCCTTCGGGTGCGGGAAGGACGACGTCCTCGCCGTTGGTGAAGTGCACGCGCATGAGCACGGTCTGGTGGCCGGGGTTGTCGATGAACTCGCTCACCGCGCCGCGCAAGGAACCGCTCTTCTCGATGTCGTCGAGCAGGCGGTAGGCGATCTCGGCCTTGTATCGGTGGGACGGCGCGCGGTAGGCGCCCGAGCCCTTGCCCCGTCGTTGCTGTTTGAGCAGTTTACCCATAAATATCACATGGTGAAGATTAAATCCTATTCATACCTTGAATCATGCTCATACGATCTTGAGGGCCGCGGCGATGTCGTCCGCCTTGCCCTCCTTGAGGCGCACGTAGGCCTGCTTGAGCCCCTTGACCGTGATTTTGGTGTTGACCGCCCCGACCTTGACCTTGAAGAGGCGCTCGACCTCCTTCTTGATCTGCGGCTTGGTGGCGTTCGGGGCCACGACGAACACGAGCTTGTTCTCCAGCTCGATCATGGCGATTGCGCGCTCGGTGGTGATTGGGTAGAGCAGGATGTTGCCCTCGGAGACGTGCGGAAGCGGGCGGGTGAACGTCTTGGCGACGACTTTCTTGGCAATCGGTTTGTTGACCATAAACATCAGCACATCGGTTCGTTCATTGCCGGGAGAGGCGCTTCTCGACGGCTTCGAGCGCGGACTTGGTGTAGGCGGCGAGGCGGCCGGCCTTGGCGCCGGGCGCGAGGTCGAGGACGCGCAGGTCGGACACGCTCACCACGTCGACGCCGGCGATGTTGCGGGCGGAGAGGGCGAGCTTGCAGTCCTTGTTCTCGACGACGACCAGCAGGCTCTTGGCCCGGCGCACGCCGCCCTTTCGCGAGCCCACGCCGGAGCGGGGGCGCGATATCCGCGAGCGGGCGAGGTCGGACGAGAGGCCGATGGTGGTGAAGAGCGTCTGGGCGTCCCGGGTCTTAAAGATGGATTCGGCCGACGCGTCGAGCACGAGCGGCAGGGCGAGTTTCTCGCTCACCTTGTGCCCGCGCGCGAGCACGCGCTTGTGGCAGGACGTCGCGGAAATCGCGCAACGCAATGCCTTGGCATATTCCTTCTTGTTGACTTTCTCGGTGAGCTTCTTGTCCACCTGCGGCGGGAAGGCCCGGCGCCCTTTCACCGATGACGGGATGCGGCGCACCTTGCCGAAGCGGCCCTTGGCGAGCACCTCGCGGGGCAGCATGGAGATGCCGTGGTTCTTGATGGAGCCGAAGTCCTCCTTGCGGCCTCGGTAGCGGGCCGACGTCTTGAGGCCGGCGAGCGGGTCGGCGCCCTTGGGCTGGTACTGCTCGGACTGGTCCGAGATGGCCGCGCGGGCGATGAGGTCGTCGCGCACGGTTTCCGAGAACACCTCGGGCAGCTGCACTTCGCCGACCGTTTTTCCGGCGGCTCCATATACGGGGACTTTGGTCATGAGAATCACGGGTGAGAATATCGTTCATCATTGCTTGGATTCAAGCGAGATGCTGCGCAACTCGGGAGGCTTGACGACGTCTTTTCTCGCGGCCTTGCGCAAACGGATGAGGCGCTTGACCGGGCCACCGACCGAGCCGAGGATGAGGAAACACTCGTTCTTGAGCACGCCGTAGTGGGGGAAACCGCCCTTGCAGTTGACCTCGTCGGGTGCGGTGGTCTTCATGATGCGCTTGTTGAACTCGGTGCGCTTGTGGTAGCCCATCTGGCCGGGCATCGGGACCGTGTACTGCACGTATCCGGGATGCCACGCGCCCAAGGAGCCGATGTGGCGCACCTTGCCCGTGGCTTTGCGCCGCTGGGTGGCGGTGCCGAAACGCTTGACCGAGCCCTGCCAGCCCTTGCCCACGGTGACCGAGACGGTGTCCACGAACTCGCCGGGCTTGAAGACCTCGGAGGCCTTGACCTGCTTGCCCAAGATGCTTTTGGCGTATTCGAGCTTATCGGCCACATCCTTGCCGCCGACGGCAATCATCATCTTCTCGGGCGACTTCTTGCCGAAGCCGCACTGGCCGGGAGAAGTATAAGCAAGAACGAAGATTTCAGAAACTTTATCGGCAGAAACAGAATTCTTTTTCTTGGATTTCATTCCGAGCTCTTTGAGGATTTTTTCGTCGGAGACGATCTCGTCGGCGACCACTTGGCCGACCTTCATGCCTCGGATGCCGTACACCGTCATCGGCGGGGCCTCGACGATGGTGGCCGCCCCGTAGATTTCGTTTCCGGCGTTGGGCGACGTGGAGTCATCCACGTAGGAGATGGTGGTCATGCCGGCCTTGTAGCCCGCGAAACCCAAGAGGCGCTTGTCGCCGGCCTTTGGCCAGAAGCCCACGCGCGGCATCTGGTTGACGGCGCGCTTGCGCGGCCGGTAGCCGACCGAGCCTTTTTTGTGAGAATGACGTTTGCCCATTGATATCACTAAATGTAAAATCCTACAAGCCCGCGGCCTTCGGATGATTCCCGGCCTTTGCCGGGAGTGTCATCTTTTACTTGACGTAAAGAGACGTGAACATGGATATGCTGACAAGGATTTAAAAAGGTGCCGTCGCCGAAGCGCGAATTGAAACTACAACTCGCAAGGATCGATTTTCGCCACGCCAATCACGTAATGAAGAAGCCCTCTCTTGAGTTCTTTGTGCAATGGCACCGTGAGCGGAGCGAGAGTGGGATGGATCAGGTTGACATGGCTGCCGCGCCGTGAGCGGATCGCATATCCTTTCTTGACAAGAAGCTTGATGAGTTCCTCTCCTGAAACGACCGCGAGCTTAGGCACCGACGCACACCGTCAAAATCTCGTCGTTTTTCGTTTTTGATTTGGCGGGGCGGTACGTGCCCAGAGACTCAAGGTGCAATGAGATGGCTTCTTTTACCGCATTCAGGGCGTCTTCTTTTGTCTCCCCTTGAGAGACGCAGCCGGGCAGGGCCGGGACTTCGACCCAGAAGCCGCCTTCCTCGGCCGCATGCAGAACGACCTTGATGTTGAAAACCATAAGGACACCGATGGAGATGATGGGGGGTTTGGAGAATTTAAGACTATCCGAAGATGGCGCCCATCCCGACCTCGGCGTTCCCTTCCTCCTCGTCGAATTTGGCGGCGATGCGCGCCTCGTCCTCCGGCTTGCAGCGGGCGGAGAGGTCCTTGAGTTTCAGAAGGACGAATTTCTCGAACTCGTCCGGCCCGCGCAGGTAGAGGTAGATCTTCGCCTTGTCCTCGCCGAGCTGGATGCCGTCTTTGAGCTTGTAGCCGTTGCGCCCGAAACTGACGTGGTGGAACGGCTCGGGCTCGGCCTCGCCGTACGGGTCGGCTTCGAGGACGGCCGCCAGCTGGGATTTCTTCTCGATGGGGGTTTCGTAAACCTGTCGCATAAGATCACCATGAACATGAGATGGGCGCGAAGGCCGGATGGCTCGCCTGCCGTTCATTGCTTCCGGGCCGAATGGAGCACCAGGGCGAGGGCCGCGGCCAGCAACGCGAGCTGCGTGACGGGCAGATCGGACTGGAATAACTTGAGCGCCTGCGCCAGCGCGATGAGCGAGACGAGCGCCACGAAGAGCGACGCCCAGAGCAGGGTGTTGTCGGGTTTTTGCCGGACCGATGCCATGCGAGGATTAGGTTTTACGGACTTATAAAACCCAGCGGCGAAAAGAAGGATATGGCAAACGCGAAAGAAACGCCCGCAAAAGGACCGATGACCGCCCGAGAGGGCCCGGGGGCCGGCGCGCAGAAGAGCGTAAAGATGGTCATCACGAAAGAGGCCGGCCGATCCATCAGCGAAGAAGAGGCGAAGATCCTCGTCAAATTGGCGTGGAACGAGATGGAGGGG
>JAHFEC010000141.1 GCA_023248665.1 Microcaldota archaeon
AAGGGGGTGAGCTTTGCCGCCAGCCGCCTCAAGGCGGACATCCTGATCCATTTGACCGACCGCTTCGACCACCGGGGGTGGCTCGATTCGAGCCTCCTCGACCACCGTTATGTCGACGGGATCGTTTTCGCCGACATCGACAACGACGTCGCCGTCGTTAAGAAGGCCATCCGCGCCGGCATGCCGTGTCTCGTGCTCAACAACATGCTTACCGAGCCGATCAATTGCATCTCGATCAACAACAAGCAGGCCGCCCTCGAGGCCGTGGAGCTCCTGATCAAGATGGGACACACGCGGATCGCGACCATCGCCGGCGACCTTACGACCCAGGCGGGCGTGATGCGTCTGGAAGGCTATAAGGAAGCATTGCGTAAGCACAATATCGACCTGCACAAACAATACATCGTGCAAGGGGATTTCCTGCGGACCCCGGCCCGCCGGGCCGCCGAGAAGCTCCTGTCGCTCTCGGCCCATCCGACGGCGATCTTCGCCGCATCCGATGTCATGGCCATGGAGGTCATGGATGTGGCGAAGGCCAAGGGCATCAAGGTCCCCGGCGGGCTTTCGGTCATCGGGTTCGACGATAATCCGCTCAACGTCAATTGTTCGGTGAAGCTCACCACCGTCGCCCAGCCGCTGGTGGAAATGGGGCGATTGGGCATGGAGCATTTGAGCTCGATCTCCAAGGGAAAAGCGCGTTTGCCGGTGAAAGAAATGCTTTCGGCGCGGCTCATGAAGCGCGATTCCATCGTGCCGGTGGCGTAGCGCGAGAAAGATTGAAGGGGTACCCAAAGCAAAAGGACATACCAATGGCGAAAGAATTCGACCTCAAAAAATGCATCCGCGACGTTCCCAACTTCCCCAAAGAAGGCATCATTTTCAAGGACCTTTCGACATTGTTGCGCAATAAGGTCGCTTTCAAAAAGGCCGTGGACCGCCTCGTCAGCAAGTTCAAAGGCAAAAAGATCGATTTTGTCGTCGGGGTGGAGGCGCGGGGTTTCATTTTCGGGGCGGCGATGGCCTACAAGCTGGGCGCCGGGTTCGTGCCGGTGAGAAAGAAGGGAAAGCTTCCCTATAAAACCCGCAGCATCACCTATTCCCTGGAATACGGGACCGACACCCTCGAGGTCCATGAGGACGCCATTGATCCCGGCAGCCGGGTCCTCATCGTGGATGACCTGCTGGCCACGGGCGGCACGGTGCGGGCCGTCACCGATCTTATCAAACAGCAGAACGCCCGGATCGTCGGACTCGCTTTTCTCGTCGAGCTGGGTTTCCTTCACGGGAAAGATAAGCTCAAGGACTATCCCGTTTATTCGATCATCAAGTATTGATCATGCCGGCTTTGCCCGCCTTCTTCAAAAGATACCGTCGCCAAGTTCTCCTCGCGTGTACCTTGCTGGTTGTCTTCCTCGCGTACCTGCCTTCTTTAAATAACGAATTCGTCACCTGGGACGACCAGGAGCACTTGCTCAATAACCTTTCGGTGCGCGGGCTGGATACGGAGCATCTCAACGAGATGTTCACCTCCAGCATCAACAAGGTCTACATCCCGCTCACCACGCTTTCGTTCGCCGTCGAGTACCGTTTCTTCGGGCTCGACCCGTTCGTTTATCATCTCGATAATGTGCTGCTGCACCTGTTGGCGACGGCGCTGGTGTTCGTTTTCTTTCTTAAACTCGGCATGGGGGAGGGGGCGAGCGCGCTGGCGGCGCTCTGCTTTGGCCTGCATCCCATGCGGGTGGAATCGGTCTCCTGGGTCACGGAACGCAAGGACGTTCTGTATGCAGTTTTTTATCTGGCGGCGCTCGTCCTGTACTTGCGGTATCTGGAGGCGGAAAGCAAGATCCGTTTGGCCCTCGTGACGATCCTGGGCTTGCTGAGCATGCTCGCCAAACCCATGGCCTTGAGCCTGCCGTTGGTCCTGATCCTTCTGGACTGGTTCAAGTCGAGGCGTTTGTCCTCGGCGACGATTTGGGAAAAGGCCCCGCTCTTTGCGGTCGTCGCGGCGGTCGGCTGGCTGACCTATTCCCAGCATGTTCGGGTGCCCATCGGTCATGGCCTTCTGGAGAGCTCGCTCACCTGGATTTGGTCACTGGTCTTTTACGTGCGCCAGTATTTGCTGCCTCTGTTGCTGGTGCCGGTCTACAATCTTCCCAAGCCGGTGGCCCTGGCCAATCCCGAATATCTTTTGAGCGGGCTGGTCCTGGCGGTGTTGGCGTTTTTCCTGTGGCGGTCCCGCAACCAACGCTGGATCGTTTTCGCGTTCGCGTTCTATTTCCTGTCGATATTCTTTTTGTTGCGTTTTGACGACGTCAAGGACACCAATGTCGTCGCCGACCGGTTCATGTATCTGCCGGGGCTTGGATTTTGCGCGCTGTTCGGCCTGGCCTGCGAAAGTGTCCGAAATTCCGCATGGGCGAAGGGGCGGTTCGGGCGCCTGGCAACGGCATTAGGGGTCCTGCTGGTCCTGGGGCTCCTTCAGTGGAAAACGACCGCGCAATCGCTGATCTGGAAGGACAGCATTACGCTCTTGAAACATCAGTTGGCCTTTGAGGCCTTCCAGCCTTTTGCGCTCGATCGGCTGGCGACGGCTTATCGAGAAA
>JAHFEC010000061.1 GCA_023248665.1 Microcaldota archaeon
CCGAGTGCCTGAACTGGTGCACCCACACCCGTTTGCCCAAGTTGGCCCGAAGGCCGAGATGGTGGACGATGTAGCGCAAGCCCCGGTCAGTGAGCGGCTGCTCATGGCGGTTGGCGCTGTTGGACAGCCATAACGGAGCGTTTTGGTCGTTGCGGCGGGGATGCTTGTTGAGATAGGCACGGAGGTAATCCACGCTCTCCACGAGGGGGAATTTGCGCACGCGGGGCGTGCTGGAAGAGGCGCGAACCTTGGAGGTGCGAAGATGGAGAAGATAGAAATTGCCCTTGTCCTCGATGTCGCCCAAGGTGAGCTTGAGAAATTCCGAGGCGCGGGCCCCGCTTTCCCAGAGGCAGTACGTGATGGCGGATTCCATCTCGTTGTTGCACACCTTGAGGATTTTCTGCAAATCCTCGTGCGAGAGGATGTCGCGGCTCTCAAGCACGGTGGTCTCGAAGTTCAATTCCGTGCGGTTGATTTTCTGAACGCTGTGGGGGAACGCATCTCCGCCATTGAGGAATTTGTAGAATGTCTTGAGGGCGAAGGCCTTGCGCAGCTTGGACCAGCCCGCGTAATCGGTGCGGCGCAGCTCGGCGATCAGCTCGTTGATGTCGTCGCGGTTGCACTCCATCCAGGGCTTCTTGATGCGCTGGCCGAACCACATGATGTCGTCAATAAGTGAGCGGCAGCGGGAAATCGAGATGCCTTTGGCCTCCATATGGCTTATAAATTTCAGGAGGTCTTGTTTATTAGCCGGCAAGAAGGCCTTGTCCGTTTTGAGCGAATTCTTGAAATGGGCGAGCCGGACCGCATCGTAGGATGCGTCGCCTGCATATGGAGGCTTTGAAGCGGACAAATCCATGAGAATGTAAATGCGTAGGAAGTATATAAATGTATCGTAAATAATCCGGTAGTAGTCCACGGGGTCGTGGCGTAAGCTGGTAGCGCGGCAGGCTCCAGGAAGCCTTTTCTTTCTAGGAAAGAAAAGCCTTCAGGGAAAAGAAAGTCCAGAAGGCATTTTCCGACAAGAAAGAATTTGGCATTAAGAAACCTGCATGTTAGGGTTCAAATCCCTACGATCCCAAGGACTTTTTTCTTTCTCCTGCGGAGAAAGAAAAACCCCCACTAAAAAAAGAAAGAGGGCTATGTGGAAGAAAAACCCCCACTAAAAAAAGAAAGAGGGCCGTGTGGAAGAAAAACCCCCACTAAAAGAAAGTGCGATTTCCATGTCTTTCATCCATCCCAAATCCGACGTCGATGAAAAAGCCAAATTGGGCCGGAACGTCTACGTCGCCGCTTTCGCGGCCGTGCGGGCCGACGAGGGCGAAATCCAGATTGGCGACTGCACCTCCATCCAGGAATCCTGCGTGGTGCACGGGAGGAACGTCCGGATCGGCCATCACGTGACGGTCGGGCACGGGGCCATCGTGCACGGCTGCCAAGTCGGCGACCACGTGCTCGTCGGCATGCATGCCACGCTCCTGAGCGGTTGCCAGATCGGCGAATATTCCATCATCGCGGCCGGCGCCCTGGTTCTGGAGAATGCTCTCATCCCGCCCAAAAGCGTGGTCATGGGCGTGCCGGGAAAAGTGGTGCGCCAAACCAGCGACGACGACGTCAAACGGATCTGTTTCTCAGCGCAAAGCTATCTGGACAAGCTCAAAGCGATGGGCAAATCCGACTGAGCCCCTTTTTTTCCGGCCCGCGCAAGCGCCTGTGTTTTCTGTCACGTTTCGTCCACAAATCCAATTATAAACAATATATTTCATATCTTCAATGTGGAATTGCACGGGCCGGATAAGATGTGTCCAAGTTAATATATACATGTTTTTAAGTTTTTGTGCACATATAAATAGCGTGATGTTATGGACCTCTCCCTTCGCCCGAATGCCTGCCCAAAAGTGCTTTCCCAAATCAAGTTCCAGTCCTTGAAATTCGTGATCGCAATCGCCGTGCTCAAATCGCTTGATCGCGCCGATGGCGTCAAAAACGCGTCCCGCGCCCCGTCTCCGGGAAGGAAGACGAGCGCCAAGCCCCTTCCGCTCATCGAGTCCATCCTGTCTGGGGAGCCGGTGTCCAAGCCAGTTTCCAAGGACGAAATACAGAAATTGGCCGATCTTCTGGCCAACGGCGACGTCCGCACCAAAGATAAAGAAGTCAAAGCGCGCCTCTTGGCGTCCGCCACGTCCGAGGAGAACTCCGAGCAGATGCTGATGCTCGCCGCCATTCCCGGGCAGCAGACCTATCTGCTGCTGGACGAGGATTATGGCGCGGTGGCGTCCTTGCATCGGGACCTCTGGCCCTCCGCAAAACCAGACGTGCTCATCATCCATAACTTGAGCACTCGGTACGGATACAGCCAGAAAACGATCGTGGCCGCTTTCAACCAGATGGCTCAATCCATCAATCTCTGATTTAGCCTGATACGCCCGCTTTAATCGTTCAAAAAAAGGTTAGTGTGATGAAGAGCAAAATCCCAGTCGAACGCAAAACCCCGGAGGACAAACCATCGTCCAAGGGTTCCTTCACGAATCCGGCGGCTTCCCTCCGTTCCCCCCAGGCCGAGTCCATCATCGTGCCCCGGATCCTGGCCGGGCGGGATGTTCAGCTCATCAAAGAGCAGGAGCAACACGACCTCAAGAACCTCTTCTCCGGGCTGAAGCAGAGCAGCATGGATTGCAAGGCCCGGGTGCTGGACCCGTTGCTCGATGACGACGTCCGGCGCCCCCTCCTCCCGGAGATCGAGGCCAAGTACGCGCTCTTTTGCGAGAATATCGAGCGCATGGGAGCCATCAACCGGAGCAGCATCGACGCCTTCACCCTCATTGTCGAAGGGAATCTGGACGATGCCGCCATAAACGAGATGCTCTCCGCCCACGCCGAGAACGGCGAAGCCATCCTGGGCCATTTCCACGAGAGAATCGGCGCCCATCCCGCTTCCCCCTCCGACGCCTATCTTCGCTCGATCCAGTCGGAGCTTGGGGAGCAGCTGGACAGCCATTTCTTCAGCCAGGCCGTCCGCTCCCTCCGCCATGACTTCGGATGTGCCGACCTCCCCGCATTGTGCCTGGGCATCCTGGAGGATCTCCGGCGCCCGGAGGGCCTTTGGCCGGGCATCGGGGACGCCGACCCGAAGCTCCAGGAGTTCCGCGAACTCGCCTCTTCGCTGAAGAAACTCGTCCGCGTCCTATCCATCAAAAGCCGCTTGGGCGGCGATCCCGCCGACGTGCTGGTGCGCAACGGCCATTCCATCCTCGGATGCGCGGACGAGCAGTTGAGGGCCATCTCCCAGATCATTGGCGCCCTGCCGGCCCAGGATCCGCTCGCCATCGAGCTCTTGCGGCTCAAGGCCGGCATGTTCAACCAGAAAGAGGAGATGCTCCGCTCGCTCGCCTCCGTCCACTCGTTCTCCAAGAGCGGCCAGTACGCGGTCAATCTGCAGCAGACCGATCTCATCGCGCTCAGCGCGAACGTGGTGCGCAAAGCCCTCGTCAAAAAACCCGGCATCCTTAGCATCGTGTGGGAAGGGGCGTTGGCCGACCCGCCCCGCTCGCGCCATTCGTTCGTCAAAGAGCTTGACCCGCTCCTGATGGATTACGCGCTGATCAACGTCGTCTCCAATGCCCTCAAGTATGCCAAAGAAGAGATCCGCGTGGGCATCCGAGCCGACCGCAAGAGCATCCGGATCTGGGTGCGCGACGACGGGATCGGCATGACCGAAGAAGAGGCCTCTCGCGCATTCGTCCGCGGGGTCAAGAATGAGAACGCGACCGAGGACTCCACCGGTTTCGGCCTGAATTTCGCGCAAGAGACGGCCAAGCTCTTCGACGCCCGGATCGAGATCGCCGATCCCGGCCCCCGCGGCGGGGGAGAGCAGACGACCTTCCTGATCACGATCAAGCGCGGATGAACCCCGGCCGTCTTCGTCGTCCGCGACGCCGCGTTCAATCTTTCCTCTTTCTTGCCGCCATCTCTTTTGCCTTGGCGGCGATGTGCTCGGCCGAAAGTCCGAAGTGCCGGATGAGCTCCCAGGCCCCGCCCGACTCGCCGAACCGATCCTCCACGCCAATCATGTCGAACACGACCGGATGGCCGTAGAGCGAGGGCTCGCTCATCAGCGCCGCCGCCACCAGATTGCCCAAGCCCCCTTTCTGGTGCTCTTCGACCGAAAGGACGGCGCCCGTCTCCTTCGCCGCGGCGATGATCGCCTTCTTGTCCAGCGGCTTGAGCGTGGACATGTTCAGCACGCGGGCATCGAGGCCGATTTCCTCCTTGAGTATCCACGCCGCCCGCATCGCTTCGGCCACTTGCGGCCCGCAGGAAATGATGGCGATCGATTCGTTCCCGTTCCCGGCCTCCGAGGCGAGCCGGTGGCCGAAGGCATCCGCGAATCTCTCTTTCTCCCCATGATAACGGATGACGGTGGCGTTCCCGAACTTGTAGGGCGTATCCTCGCGCGAGATGATCGGCGTGGCCTCGCGCGCGTAGCGGATATAGCACGGCCCGTCTATCCCGATCATGGCGTGCGTCGCCTTCTTCGTCTCCACCGAATCCGAAGGGACAAGGAGGTTCATGTTGGGCAGGCCCGCGATCTGGAAAAACTCCTCCAGCGCCTGATGCGTCGCCCCGTCCGGGCCGACCGACACGCCGCCGTGAGCGCCCGCGATTTTGACGTTGTAGTTGCCATACGCCACCGTGGTGCGTATCTGGTCCAGCGCGCGCCCGGCCGCGAACACCCCGTACGTGCCAAAAAACGGGATCTTGCCCTCCTTGGCCATGCCGGCCGCCACGCAGGTGCCCGACTGCTCCGCGATGCCCATCGAGAACCAGCGTTCTTTGCGCTCCGGCTTTCCCTCATGGAACATGTTGATGCAGATCGAGCCGGATATGTCGGCCCCCAAGGCCACCACGTTCGGATCGGGATTCTCGGCCAGCTCCTCGCCGAATCCGAAGCGGGAGGCTTTCATCTCCGCCTTCATATTTTCCTGCGCGTTCCACCCGTAATTCTTGGAGAATTTGGGCATCGAGCCCTCAAGCCGCTCGTCCGTTTTTTTCTGGTATTCTTGCGCGAGCCTGATCATCTCGTCTTTGGGCAAATATTGCACATCCAGCTCCTTGAGCGCCGCATCCAGCTGCTCCAAGTTCGGCGCTTTTCCGTGCCAGCCCGCCTGCCCCTCCATGAAGGACACGCCCTTGCCTTTTACGGTCTTGGCGATGATGACGCTGGGTTTTCCTTTGGTGCGCGCGGCTTCCTCGAACGCCGAGATCAGGGCCTCCACGTCATGGCCGTCCACAACGATCGCATGCCAGCCGAACGAACGGTATCTCTCCTCGAGCGGCTCGATGTTCATGACCTCGCGTACGTATCCGTCGATCTGTAGGCGGTTGCCGTCCACCACGCCGACGAGGTTGTCCAGCTTGTAGTGCGACGCTTCCATCGCCGCCTCCCAAATCTGGCCTTCCTGCTGCTCGCCGTCGCCCATCAGGCAGAAGCAACGGTAATCCTTCCTGTCCAGCCGGGCCGCCAGCGCGTCGCCCACCGCGACGGAAAGCCCCTGCCCCAAGCTCCCACACGAAATCTCGACGCCTTTGCATTTGCGGCGGTCCGGGTGCCCCTGGAACGGGCTTCCCAATTTTCGCAAAGTAGCCGTCTCTTTCACGTCGAAATAGCCGCAATAGCCCAAGGAAGCGTACCAAGCCGGCGCCTTGTGCCCCGCCGAGAAGAACATCCGGTCCCGTCCGTCCCATTCCGGCTCGTGGGGTTTGTGCCGCATCGCGCGAAGGAAGGCGACCGCCAGAATATCCATCGAAGAAAGCACGCCTCCCGAATGGCCCGAGCCGGCGCAATGAATCGAGATGAGCGAATAGCCCCGCATCCGGGCGGCGGCCTTTCGGATATCCTCCGCCGAGAAATGTTTCTCCTTTCCGTCTTTGTCCATCATGGCCATTTCATCACTCGAATCATGCGAAGCGGGGGCAGGCGCCCATTTCCTCTCGATCGCTTCCGGGTGCCTATTTCCTCTCGATCACGTTCTTCATCTTCGCGAGGCCCGCAACGATGTTCTCCTTGGAAGCCACGTAGCTCAAGCGAAGGTGCTGCTGATCATCGCCCGGATTGCGCCGGCCGAAATGCGCGTCCGAGAGCACGGCCACCCCGTTTTCCAGAAGCAGCCCGCGAAGATCGTTCGAATCGGACAGCCCCAGATTGCGCACCGCCCCGGTCACGTTCGGATACACGTAGAACGCGCCGTCGGGCACGAGGCATCTCACGCCATCGATTTGGTTGAGGAGTTTGACGATCAGGTCCCGGCGCTCCCGGTAGGAGGCCACCATTTTCCTCGTCTCGTCGTGCGGGCCGTCCAGCGCCTCTTTCATCGCATACTGGCTCATGTGGTTGGGGCAGCTCTCCATATTGGTCATCCACCTCGCCATGTGGGGGGCCAGCACAGGGTTGGCGGCGAATCCCATCCGCCAGCCGGTCATGGCATAAGACTTGGACGCGCCATCCGAGATGATCGTGCGCTCGTACATCCCCGGAATCGAGGCGATGCTCATAAATTCGCGCTCATAGACGATCTGGCAGTAGATCTCGTCGGCATACACCCAGAAGTCGTGCTTCTTGGCCAGGACGGCCACGGCCTCCAGATCCTCGGGCTTGAGCATCCCGCCCGTCGGATTATGGGGGTAATTGAGGACCAGCATCTTCGTCTTGGGGCTGATGCGTTTCTCCAACTCCTCAATCTCGAAGCCGAACCCTTTCTTCTCGCTCAGGGGCAGCGCGACGGGCACCGCGCCGTTGGCGCGGATCTGCGACTCGTAGATGGGATAGCCGGGGTTCGGGTAGATCACCTCGTCGCCCGAGCCGAAGTCCGTGGTGCACAGGACGGCGAATCCGATGAACGGTTTGGCGCCGTTGGCGATGACCACGTGCTCCGCTTTCACTTCGATCTTGCGGCTCCGGGAGAGATATTTCGCGACCGATTCGCGGACGGCCAGCAAGCCGGCCGAATCCGTGTATCCGGTCTTCCCGTCGTTGATGGCTTGGATGGCCGCATCCTTGATGTGCCGGGGCGTGTCGAAATCCGGCTGGCCGATGCAGAACGAGACGATGTCTTTGCCCTCGCGTTTGAGCTTGTTGACCTGCGCGAGCACCTCAAAAGCCGTTTCGGTTCCCAATCCA
>JAHFEC010000062.1:0-1701 GCA_023248665.1 Microcaldota archaeon
CAGGCTGGTCTTTCCGTGGTCGACGTGCCCGACCATCCCGATGTTGACTTCGGCTTGCAATCAAAAACCTCTAAATGACGGCCTGTTTTTGCGCCTTTCAATTTCCCTGCTTTTTCTCTCTCTTTCTCCCGGCTTCTGTTTTCCCTACTGCTTTTTCTCTCTCTTTCTCCCGGCTTCTGTTTTCCCTACTGCTTTTTCTCTCTCTTTCTCCCGGCTTCTGTTTTCCCTACTGCTTTTTCTCTTCCTTCTGGGTGGGCGGGAAGAGCTCGGCCAGCGGTTTGGCGCCTGCGCTGACCACGGCGGCATTGACCTGCATGATCTCGTCGGAGATGAGGCTGCCGCGCACATTCCGCTTCTGGCGTTCGCCGGCCTTCTTCTGCTGGTATCCCGGGCCCTTGGCCAGCAGCACGCCGGTGCGCCGGGGGCCGGACACGTCGGGCCTCATGGGGAAGCCGCTGGTGTCGGATCCGCCCGTGATCTTGAGCGTGTAGCCGGCCGCGCCCAAGGCGCCGGCCTCGACCTGCTCACCGATCTTGCGGCCGATGAAAAGGTGCTCCTTGTCCTTGGGCACCTCGGTCTGGAACGATTTGCCGCTGGCCGGCTCATTGATAACCAATTTCATAATCACAACCCCCTAAGCTAAAGGAGAATAATATGATAAGATGGGGGGATGGTCTTTAAATACATATTCCCGCCCTCCGACGCTGGTTTGGGGGTTTCAGGCCGCGCCCCGCCCGCCCCCCGGCCAGCCCTTGGCGGTTTTCCATTTTCGTCCGTTCGGCAAATCAGAGCATCCGGGCTTTTTTGCGGCTCCAGACGATGTCGTTCTCGTAGCGCACGCCGAATTTTTTGGAATACCAGCCTGGCTCGATGGTGAGCACCGCGCCCTCCGTCAGCCGCTCCCGCGAGCCTTGGTAGATGTGCGGCGCCTCGTGCACGTCGAGGCCCAGTCCGTGGCCGATGGAGTGGATCATGCGCGGCCAGCCGACGCGCTCGCGCTCTTTTTCCGCCAGCGAATAATAGTCGCCGGACGTGCGGCAAGTGTGGAGCCTCTCGAGTATGGCGTCGTGCAGTCGGATGCATTCCGCATATTTCTTGCGCTCCTCTCGGGCCGGGCCGATGAAGAAGCACCGGCTGATGTCTGAGCAGTACTGCCTGTACCGGACCCCGAAATCGACGAGCACCACGCCTTCGCCGAGGCGTTTGGAAGTCGGGGTGTGGTGCGGGTTGCCCGAGTCCGGCCCGTAGGCGACGATGGGCGGAAAAGAGAATCCGACGCCTTCGTCCATGCAGGCGCGGCCCAGCGCCCGGACCACATCCGTTTCGCGCATCCCGCGTTTGAGCTCGAGTCGGTCCAGTATGCCCAGCGTGAGCTTCACCGCCTTTCTCATCCTTGCCAATTCCTCGCCCTCTTTTGGCATCCTCAGCGCGTCGAGTTGGCCGGAGACGTCCAAGAGCCGTCTGCGCCCGCCCATGAGCTTTTCGATGGAAAGGAACCGGCGCGCGCTCACCTTCTCGAAATCCAGCCCGAGCGTGCCGCGCCCGGCCATTTTTTTCACGGTGGCCGAAAGCCCGCCGGGCGCCAGGCGCATGACCCTGAATTTGCACAGCTTACGGGCCTTTCCCTCGTTCATCGAAGAGGTGAGGAGGGTTTTGCCTCGCCGGTTCCAGAAAAGGGCCGAGCCGTCCACGTCTGCTTTG
>JAHFEC010000062.1:1711-7134 GCA_023248665.1 Microcaldota archaeon
TTTGGCGTGCTTGTAGAAATTCGCGTCCACGCCCTCCGAGACTTCGGGGTTGAAGAGAAGCACGGAGCTGCAATCCTGGAAAGGGAACCTCATGCCCTTCTGACGAGCACAACCTATTTATACTCTCGCGGGCATATTACGGATCGCTCATCAACAGCCTCAGGCAGGCTGCGACCGCACACGAAAATTTCGCGATCCGAGATAGCGGTCGATTCGACGGGCCGCCGATTATTTATCAACGCCCAGCCAGACGAGCGTTCAACGAGGGAAAATATGGGAGATTCCAATCAGATTTATGCCGCAGCCGGCCTCAAAAATCGCAAAGGGGCCGCCCAAGAAAAGCCGGATGGCGGCGGCCAGCTTCCGCTCGCCGGGCAGCAGAACGGCCGGAATTGGCTGTCGGAGTTCAATGCCGATTTTCTGGCGCGCAAGGAAAAGGCCGGCTCCGACCCGCTCATGCCCCTCGGCCGGATGTCTTACGAGCTGGTCGGCCATATCTGGGACGCCGTTCGTTCAAATAATTATCACGAAGCCCGACGGATGTCTGGTGTCCTCAAGACGGAGCCGTCGCTTTCCTCCATTTTCGAAGGCGAGAAGGGCCGGGAGGCCAAGGACGAGGTGCTTGGCATCGTGCACCACTTGTCCGAAGACGCCGAGTTCATCAATGGCGCCAAGAAAGAGCTTTTGGACAACATCCTCCAGATCCTTTACGCGGGCGGGCAAAAGGACGAGCTGGCCGGTTTCGTCCGTCTTTTCAGGGAGCAGCCTTCGCTGGCCGCCCATGCCATCGGGATGCTGACCTCCCACAATGAGAAGGAACTTCTTTCCACGCTGGATTTGGACGGCGCCCATCCCGTGGTGCGCGAATATGCCCGCAAGGCCGCCCGTTCCGTGAGGTAGCCACGGCTCGTTTCACGGCCAAAGCATCGGGCGCAGCGGCAGATGTCTTGTTCCGGGCGCAAGCCGCCCGTCATGCCTCGATGCGCATGTGGTAGAAGAAATCGTCCTCGCGGTATCGCTCGCTGCCCGTCTTTGCGTCCTCCATGCTCTTGCCGCCGTCCGCTTTTTTGTCGGCCGCATTCTTGCGGCCTCGGCCCCCTGCCTTGACATAGCCCAGCCCTTCCTTTTCCGACTCGTCCAGCCCGAGCGGGCCGCCTGCGAATCGTTGCGCGTATTCTTTCTGCTCCTCCACCGCGCTTCTTGCGCCTTTCTCGGCCAGAGCGCACGCCAAGTAGATGAAATTCAAGTCCACGGTCCATTGCCCGCCATATTCGCGCACGATGGTGTCGTTCCAGATGCTTGGCGGCAGGTCGAAATCCTCGCGCCGGTAGAATCCGTAGTCGAAAATATCCATGCGCCCGTGGCGGGCCAGCCGTTCGCGCAGGTTCAGGATCGAGCGCGCGGCCGTTTTGTTGAACGGGATGAAATAGTTTGCAGGCATATGTGAAAGCAAGGATTCTTCCATCTCGCCAAGTCCGCTGTCCGGACGGCGCTCTTTGGCTTTCATTTCGACGCGCGCCGCCATCTTCTCGTCGTAATAAACAAGGCCGGTCCGGGCGTTCCTTCTCACGCCCATCTCGGCCGGCAAATCGGAGAAAAGCTCGTTGCATCGGATCAGGTCGAACATTTGGTCCGAAAGAGCGGGCTCGGGGATGGGCGCGCCGGCGTCGTATTCGCACAATGAGCTGTTCTTTAAGAATCCGGCCTTGGCCATGCTGTCTTGCGCTTTCTTGAGCATCGCCGGCGAGAAATCGGCCAGCGTATAATGCGTGCGCGAAAAAATATCGGCCCCGCATTTTTCATCTTGTTCTTTGAGCTGCGCGAGGAATCCTTGCGCGAACGCGCCGGTGCCCACGCCGACCTCGAGCACCGAGTATCCGTCTTTCTCATTCTTTGCGGCCCAGCCGTGAAAATCGAGCGCATGGGCCCGCGTCAACAGGCCTTCCGGCGACTGGGCATAAGTGAGGAAATCCCCGTGTATGGACGTGTCCGGTGATTGGTAGTAGCGGCTGTTCTTTTCTTCCATCCATTTCGAAAGCGGCCGGAACATCAGGAATCACCCATCAAAAATCCTAAAACCAGCTTTTCTTTGTTTTTCCCTCTTTGTCCGGCGCATCGAATTCGCGCAAAAGCTTTTTCTGAGCCTCATCGAGGTTCTTGGGCACCTGCACGATGGCGCGCACGATGAGGTCTCCCCGTCCGTGCCCGCGCAAGTAGGGCATGCCCTCGCCGCGGAGCCGAAACAGGGTGTGCGACGGCGTGCCGGCCGGAATGTCCATCTCGGCTTCTGACGTCAAGGTGGGCACTTTCACCTTGGCGCCCAGCGCGGCCTGCGAGAAGCGGATCGGCACGTCCGTGTGCAAGTCGTTGCCGTCCCGCGTAAAGCGCGGGTCGGGCCGCACGCGCACGCGAACGAAGAGGTCGCCGGGTCCCGCGCGCCCCCATTCCCCCAGATCCTCGAGACGCAGGCGCATGCCGTCTTCGACCCCGGCCGGGACCTGCACATCGATTTTCTCGCGCTTGCGCGCCGAGCCGCCGCCCGCGCATTTGGAACAGGCCTTGGCCGGCATCCGGCCCCGTCCGCCGCATTTTGGGCAGGTGGTGACCGTGGAGAACCTTCCGAACGGCCCGAGGCTGCGCACGCTCTGCACCTGTCCGCGCCCGCCGCAGGTGGCGCAAGTTTTGAGGCTGCTGCCCGGCGCGGCGCCGGAGCCCTCGCAGCTTGAGCACCGGGAGAGGCGCTCGAACTCGATGCTTTTGGAGATGCCCTTGGCCGCCTCTTGCAGCGTGATGGCGATTTCGGTCTGGAGGTTGTTGCCCATCCCGTCCTCGTGCCCGCCCCCGAACATCTGCGAGAACATGGGGCCGAACGGGCCCTCGTCGTCTCCCCGGCCTCCGAACCCGAAGCCCATCGAGCGGAAGACGTCCTCGAAGTCTCGGAAGTCGGCATTGCGGAAGATGTCCTCCTGTGAAAAGCGCTGGTCGAAGCCCGAATGGCCGTACTGGTCATAGACCTTTCGTTTCTGAGGGTCCGAGAGGGCGGCGTAGGCTTCCGAGATCTCCTTGAACTTCTCCTCCGCGCCCGCATCCTTGTTCTTGTCGGGGTGGAACTGCATGGCCAGTTTGCGGTAGGCGGACTTGATTTCATCTGTCGAGGCGCCTTTGGAAATCCCCAGTATGTCGTAATAATCGCGTTTGGCTGGCATAGAGAGATACCTCTGCTTATGGTTTTATGACTTCCCAATGGCCGCCCTTGGTCGGACCGACCCAGCGGATAAGTCCTTCTTTATTCATCTTTTTGATGTGATACTTGATGCCGGCCAGACTCAGCTTGAGCCGGGCGGCCAAATTTTCCTTGCTCAAAGTTGGCTCGGCGCCCAGAAGTTCTAGCATTCGTTCATCTGTTTTGGGGGTAGTTTTGGGGGTAGTATTGGGGGTAGTGCTCCCAAAGCCTTCCCGGCGCCAGAAGACGACCACAAAACCGGTTGCCACCGGCTTGAATTCCACTTGCACGCCGGCCGCTTTGCATTCATCATAGATGCGCTTGAAGCCGCTGCCCCAGCGCTCGCTGCGCCCGGTTTTATAGACCGTTTCAGCGATGAGGGTATTGCGCAGGATGGACTCCCCCTCTCCGTTGGCATATTCCTGCGGACTGATGGATGGCAGGAACTCGCCCGGATTGTATATCTCGATGCGGTCCTTGTAGATGGCGATTTCGTTGCTTTTGGCATTGGTGTAATCCCGGTGCACCAGCGAATTGACCAGCGCCTCGCGGATGGCCTTGATGGGGACTTCCGGGATTTCCTTGCGCCGCATCTGGCCGAACTCGACGCGCCAGCTCATGTGCTCGCGCAGGTAATCCTCCCCCCGGTCGAGGAGGGTGAAGAGGTTGCCCTTGAAGGACTGGATGTCCAAAAACGTGAGCTTGTCCGTTCCGGCGAAGATGGCGGCCTGGATTTCGAGGATATTTTCATTGCAGAAGAGCGCCTCAGCGGCGCGCAGAAGCCGGCCATTTTTGACCAAGCCCAACTTTTGCAGCGTGGAAGGGGCATTTTGGTAAGTGAAATTGATGCGCTTGGCTTCCCGGGCTTCCCGCATGAACATGTGGATGGTCCGGGCATTGGCCTCTTTTGGTTTGCGCCTTGACGATTCAGATTCCCACTTCTTGCTGGAGCGGATGCCAAAAAGCCGCTCCAGCTCGTGCGGGCTGATTTGCCGATTCTGGTCTGCGACCCGCACATACGCCCGCCCGTCGCAGAAATAGGGCACCTGGCTCCCCTCGAACTGGACGCGGACGCAGTCTTTTCCTTCGATTTCCACCCGCCCGATTTTGGGGAATATTTTCGGCTCGATGTGCTGGTGGATGGATTGGGACAAGTCCCTTAGGGTCTTGGCGGATACGTCCTGCCCGATGACATCGCCGTTGTCCTTGAGCCCGAAATATAATTCGCCCTGCTGGTGCTTGTTGAGCATGGCTACGATGGATTTGAGGGCTTCCCCCAGCTCGGCGGTGGAACGCTTGAGTTCTAATGTTTCGGATTCGTGGAGAGACACAGGAGACATCTCTAGTTAACTTTCATAAATGGTCTTCACCGACGTTGATAAGTTGGGGCAGACCGGCATCCGTCAGGTCGCGGGCGGACTTGATTTCTGGGTGATCGGGTTTGGAGGACATGTGAAGGAGCCTCATTTGTTCAAACAATATTCAGACGGTTAGTGCGCGTTTCGGAGTTCGAATAGGGTGCACTTCAAGTTCGTTATAGTCCTCGTACTGGGTCTTCGGCACCCAGAGGAGACTCAGACAGTTTTATCCAACTCTCGTGACCAAGCCTATCCATTTTTGCTTTTGCTTCCCTCTCTGTTAATTCCGAGAGTTCGGCCCGTTCTTTCGCGAGAATTAAGTCCGTTCGGAGTTCAAAACGGATTTTAATCCGATGCACTTCTTCTGCTGAAATCTTAGCCCCTAGCTCAACTATTTGGATTTGCAAACCTCCCCCAGTTTGTGTATTCGTTGTAGTAGTTAGCTCCATTTCGATAGGTGCAGCTAATTGAGCATCGTTTCCGATCCCATTCTTGATTTTTTCTTTGACAGTCTTTAGATATTCTTCAAGAGCTACCATTTACTCACCTCCTTTGCATTACGCCACTTGTAATCTTTTTATTTGATCGGAAAACGCTTGGCGTTGTTCGACATTTCGGATCATTCTGGAGCCATTTATCAGAAGGGGGAGATTTCTATTTACGGTGGCATAGTCTCCTTGCTCTTTCGCAATTCGGGTTTCTTTGAGCAGGTTTGCGATAATTGTTTGCTGCTCAATGTCTTTTTCCAGGTCCGTTGGCATAAAATCACCGAGATTATCCTTGATTTGACACCTCATAAAGGAGGATAGAGCGCTCAAGTTTGGATTCGGGCGCACGGGCGT
>JAHFEC010000063.1:0-6681 GCA_023248665.1 Microcaldota archaeon
TAGGGATGGGACAGCAACACGAAAATGGTCCACGCGCCGAAATGCGCCGACGTGCAGGCGATGACAAATTGCAGGAGGCCGTCCGCGCGCCACAAGCCCAAGAGAAGGACCATGGACAGCAACACGCCGTAGAGCGGGCAGTCGGGAACAAAAATCCACAGATAAAGGGGCGTGGCGGAAAGCTGGTCCCAATAGAACCATGCGCCAATCACAATCGTGCAAAGTGTGAGAAAAACGAGGACGAACGGAGCCAGCGCCACGAGCGATCCGCATAACGACGGCTCGGATATTTTCGAAATGCTGGTTTTCTTCCCGGCCATGCTACCCATTCCTTTTTTTAAAATCCTTATCGCTTTTTTAACCCCTTATCGTTTTCGGATCACTTTGGCCGGCACGCCGCCGGCGAGGCAGTGGCCCGGAAGGTCGGAATTCACCAGGCTCATGGCCGACACCTGCGCGCTCTCGCCGATGCACACTCCCGCCAGCACGGTCGAATTCGCGCCGATAAGCGCCTTTTTTGCGATGCGCACCGGTCCGGTGCGGCATTCGTCCGCCAGGAATTCGTGCGCCAGCACGGTGGCCCCGTAGCCGATGAGCGCGCCCTCGCCGATCTGAATCAGCTCGGGCCAGAAGAAATCCAGCATCACGCCCGGCGCGATGCGCGCGCCGTGCCCGATTTTCATGCCGGTGAGCCGGTAGAGCGCATTCTTGAGCCGCAAGGAGGGCGAATACGACCCCAGTTTGATGATGCAGAAATTGAAATAGACGCGCAAGGGATTTCGCACGTGCCGCCAGCCCACGAGGCTGTTGGCATCGCCCGCGCGCGCTTTTGGAATCGAGGTGAGTTTTCGCATGCTATCATTGCCCGCGCTTGGAATAAAAAGCGAGTTGCTTCTTTAAGCGCCCGAGCGGCAGGCCCGCGACCGTATGCGCATCTCCGCGGATCTCTTCTGCCCAGCCCTTGGCCGGCTTTTCGAGGATGTTGAAGGCACCGGCTTTGCCGACCCATTTACCTGTGCATAAGTAGCGCGCGATTTCCGCCTTCTCAAGAGGCCGGAACCGCACCGTGGCTTTTTCGTGCCATGAGATGATTTTGAGTTTCCCGTCCTTTTTCGGCACAACCATGCACACGCCCGTGAGCGCCTCAATCTTGCGGCCCGAGAGGAGTTGGAGCATCTTTCGCGCCTCCTCCTTTATGGCCGGCTTTCCGAGCTGGTGCTTGCCTGCGCAAACCAGCGTGTCCGCTCCGACCACGAGCGCACCCGGCGCGCGCAGCGCGGCCCACATGGCCTTGAACCGGGCGAGCCGCTCGACGATTTCGGCGCTCGTCTGTTGCTTCCACATGGACGGATGGATTTTGGGCTCGGGCGCGGGTGCGATGCCGAAGGGACGGACAAGCGAGGCCAGCAGCTTTTTTCTCCTCGGCGAGCCGGAGGCAAGGACGATTTTCATTCTGACCATGGGAACTCCGTCCTTATACTGCCAAATACCTATTTATATCCTCGTCGCCCCATTCAATCCATGATCATCGGCTTGACCGGGGAGAACTGCGCGGGCAAGGACACCCTCGCGCAATACCTCCAGAAAAAGGGCTTCGAGTATCTTTCCCTATCCGACGTCATCCGCGACGCGCTGGCGGACGAGGGCAAGCCCATCACCCGCGAGAGCCTCATCGCCAAGGGCAACGATCTGCGCGGGAAGTCCGGCCCCAACGTGCTGGCCGTGCGCACCATCGCCGCCATGCAGCCGGCCAAGCATTACGTCGTGGTGTCCATCCGCAACCCCTCCGAGGTCGAGGAGCTTCGCAAACAGCCCAATTTCAAGCTCATCCACGTGAAAGCCGGGCCGCGCATCCGCTTCGAGCGCATGAAGGCGCGGCGGCGGGAGGGCGACCCGCACACTTTCGAGGCCTTCATGCACATCGAGACGGCCGAGGCGCAGAACATCGACCCTTCCAAGCAGCAGATGCGCGCCGTCGTGCAGATGGCCGACCGGGTGGTGGAGAACGACCACGATTTTAGGCGCCTGTACGAAAGCATGGACAAGACGCTGGCCGACCTCTCCGCGGATTTCAAGCCCACCCGCCCCTCGTGGGACGAGTATTTCATGGGCATCGCCAAGGTCATCGCCAGCCGCTCGAACTGCATGAAGCGGCAGGTGGGCGCCATCATCATCCGCGACAAGCGCATCGTGTCCACCGGCTACAACGGCACGCCGCGCGGGGTGAGGAACTGCAATGAAGGCGGATGCAAGCGCTGCAACTCGTTCACCGATTCCGGCACGAAACTGGATGAGTGCGTCTGCTCGCACGCCGAGGAGAACGCCATCGTGCAGGCGGCGTACCACGGCATTGCCATCCGGGGCGGCACGCTCTACACTACCTTCTCGCCCTGCCTGACCTGCACCAAGATGATCCTCAACGCCGGCCTTACGGAAGTCGTCTATTCGGACGCCTACCCGCTCGGCGGCGAGCCCATGCGCCTGCTCTCGGAGGCCGGCGTGCTGCTGCGCCAGACCAAGGTCTGAAACGGACACGAACGCACGCGCAACGGTCCGCCATAACCCAACATCCACGGAGAATGATTTTGCATGAGTGCCGAACTGTCTCTGGCCAAGCAGAAATTCAAGGGCGTCAGCCTGATTCTGGTCGTGCTCTTCAACGTCGTCGTCTATCTCATGCTCTGGCTGATCGGGGCCGTCGAGTGGCTGCCCGCCTTCGCTTTCTCGGCCCTCTCGCTCGCGATCGAATTCCTCGTCGTGCTGCCGCAGATCGACCGCACGTTCGACAAACTGATCCAAGACGAAGACAAAGCCGCAGAACCCTCCGCCCAAAAAAACTAAACCGTTACCCGTTTTTTTGTTACATCCGTTTATATTGGATTCCGGTCTCATCTATGCGCCAGCCCTTGGCCATAAGGCCAACGTCGGCTCGGCGGAGTAGATGGAAATGAAAACGCAGGCCCGTTGGCAGAGAACCGATTCCGGATACGGGGCGTCTTCGTACGCGCCCGTTTCGCCGAATTCCTGCATGCCGATGCCGAATATCCATCTCTTCCCCATTTGTAAAAACGGATCGGACGGCTATTAGTCGGCAACGAGAGCCGTCCCAAAAAGAAGAGCGACAAAGGCCCGCATCGGCCGATGCGGCCGCTCCCGCCCGCAAAAAACGCGGCCGCCCCGCCTCCCTCGGCCCGCAGGTGCTTGCGCGCATCCGGCAGGTGTATTGGACCGAATTCATCTCGATCCGAAACATCGCCCGGCGCTTCGGCGTTTCGCACATGACGGTCTGGCGCGCGGTGCGCGCCCGCCCGACGGGCGCGTGAACAAGATCCCTCTGTTTTCCCTTTTCTTTTTGATTTTGTCCTGTTATTTTCATTCCGGCGGCAATCCTTTCTTCTTCGCCTCTTTTAGCGCCTGCGCATACCAGAAGAGCACACCCAAGAATTTGGCCGCCCGTTCCAGCGATGACGGATCCGCGGCTTTTCCGTCCGCATCGAACGCCTCCTGCACCTTCGGGATGGGAAAATGCGGCGGGATGCTTGCCGTGCCCACTTCGCCCATGATGGCGCGCAGGTTGGAAAGATTCCGCACGCCCCCGAACGGGCCGGCCGAATAGGTGACCAGCGCGCTGGGCTTGAAAGCATACTCCGGATAGAAATGGTCGATGAGATTCTTGAGCGCCGGCGGGATGCTGTTGTTGTACTCGCCGGACACGATGACGAAGGCATCGGCCTTCGCGAGGATGCCGGACAGCTTTTCCATCACTTTGGGCGCCTTCCCCGGCGCATAATCCTTGTAGCGCTTGTCCAGAAGAGGCAACTTGTGCTCCATCGGATCCACGAGCACGGACCCATGGCCGGCTTTCCGGATCTGCTCGACGAAGAATCTGGCGGCCCGGATGCCCAGCCGTTCGGTGCGCACCGAACCATACAAAACGACGATGTTCAAACCCATGTCCATCCCCCGCTTCTTGCTTTTATCGCCAAGAATAAAATACCGCCCTAACGGTTTCGTTACCGGCCGGAACAGAAATCCGGCTCTTTTTACGCCCAATAAGATATAAATTTGCCCTCGGATAAATACCTCTTAAACAATGAAAGATGTTGCTGCCGTGCGGAGGATGGATTTTCATGCGCCTCATTTACCACTTAGGCATAACCCGGTTGGGCCGGGCCGGAAAGGAATACCGCCACTTTGGCTGGAGAAACGAATGCGCCTCCGAGGCGCTGCAGAAAGCCATCGACGCTTGCGCTAAAAAAGCCCTTTGCAAAAAGAACCCCTGGAAAGCGGCCAGACTCTATGGCGAGGGAGCCCAGATGGCTTCGCGGTGGAATGAAACCGGCTTGATCCGCCATTTCAGCGAAAACGAGATCCGAATCCTCAACCAAATGCTGGAGCAACCACACGCCTTCACGAACGAATTGGCCCATCTCGAGCCCTACCGAATCGCGCTCAAGATCGGCCAGAAAGCCGCCGAGAATGCGCAGGCCATACGCGACGAGACAAAAAAATTCTCCAAAAACGGTTGCCCGGCGGACGACCGATACCTGCAAGATATCCACGAACTCTTGAATTTCGCCACTGCCGCCTACCAGAAAGCCCAAACGCTCGGCACAAAAGACGGATGCTCGACCACCACCTAAACCGTCCTCGTCGAAGTCAAGGAGCTTTTTCTAAATCTTTGACTTACTATAGGTAATAAAAAGCTTTAGGTAGTTAATTACTTAAGGTGATTGATATGGTTGACCAAAGCACGCTTCCCCCGCACATGAAAGCATGTCCAATCGAGATCGCAGTCCATTATATCGGCAAGAAATGGGCCATCAACGTCATCCGCGACTTGTTCGTGGGAAAGAAAAGATTCAGTGAATTCCTCAAGGCCAACCCCTCTTTAAGCACCAAGATGCTGGCGGCCCGCCTGCGCGAGCTGGAGCGCGACGGCCTGATATTCAAGAAAGTGGACAGTATGATCCCCCTCTCCGCGCATTACGAGCTCACGGAGAAGGGCCGCGCGCTCAGCGGCATTCTGGTTGAGATGGCGATTTTCTCGTTCAAATACTGCCCCAATGACGTGTATAAACGCACGCCGCAATCCATTGACGCGGACATCGAGCTCATGCGGCGCACATTCTCCGTGCCGGCCAAAAACAACGCCCATTAAGAAAAAAATATGCCCGCCCGGGCGGGCCTCGCGCGCGCAGCTCATCCTTAGAACCACTCTTAAGCTAAGATTTTTATTGTTCAGATGTCTAATAATAACCAGAGCATGGTAGAAAACAACTAAACAAATAATTATTAAGAAAAACTAATAAACTATTAGAATTAACAATTTATTAGAAAAACTAGGAGAATTTAGTATGCAAAAACGTAAAGAACTACAAGTAACAGAAAAAACCCAGCGCGCCAAAATGCTTGCGATACTTAGAGAAAACGCCATTGGAAAAGATTCCAACGGAAAAGAATATGTTAAAGATAAAAAAGCGCAGGGAGCTTATGAGAATGAGCTTATGAAATATCTCGGCTCTGAAAATCGAAGAATTGATTTGCCAGACGATCCAAAAACAGAATTCATAAATCAGCATCGAAAAACTATTAAGCAATTAAATGCTTCCCCATAAATATTAGAAAAACTAATAGAATATTAGATAATATAGATTTAACATCACGTGTGATTAAATGGCAATGACCGACATCGTGCATATTGTCGAATTTGATCTAGACTACTTAGCCATATTCAAGAAATATCAGGCAATAATCAAAGAAGCGCTTCCAAATTCTATTGTCGAACTGGTCGGCTCAGCCTCCATCCCAATGGCCGGAAAACCTGAAATTGATATCTTGGTCGAAGCAGAACCTTTTGAAGATGCAACTAAGATTTTGCAAGAGAAAGGAGGCTTTGACCGCTTCCCATCGCTTTTATCCGACAAGGCCTATTTCAATGATAAACGCTTTGGAATTGAATGTGAAATCCACATGCACTCAAAAAATCATGAGATGGCATCAAAATTAAGGATGTTTCGCGATCTGCTTAAAGAAAACAAGGATTTGAGAGTTTGTTTCATGGATTTTAAAAAATCGTGTGATGGAAAGACCCGGCTCGAGTACCGACAGCTCAAGACTGCCTGGATAAAAGAGCATTGTCCACAAGTTCTTTCATTCAACTAGAACATATTAGAAAAACTAATAAATTATTAGTTTTAAGAGTTTGCCTACTTTCATACTCGCCAGCCTACCTATTTGATCTACGTTTAAAGTGCTTTTTGGAAGAGTTTTTCCTAGTTTTTCTAGCTCATTTTCTTTAGAATCTTGATACAGTGTACTGCAAAAATTAATTAAAACTGAATAAGTAAACCACTTGCTTGCAAACACCGACTGGGTTTTTTCGATCCTGGCACTATGATTTACTGATACAGTATTGAGTTGGGATTGTGGCTAGCGGCATATAGCTTAAACGTGCGAGAGTAGATGAAGTCGAGATTTTAACCATGTTTTGATAAGGGTGGTTTATTAAGATGGGGTGGATTGAAATGGAGGTTTACTGATAAAATATCTATCCGCCAAATTTTCCGAAAAGACTTAAGCTAATGTGATCGATTTTGCTAGCTATACGATCCAAAATTCCATGGTGCGTTTCTTTCCATTTTGAATGTGAAATTGCTATTGCAGCTGTAAGTCGTACTT
>JAHFEC010000063.1:6691-7107 GCA_023248665.1 Microcaldota archaeon
GGCACTATGATTTACTGATACAGTATAGAGTTGGGATTGTGGCTAGCGGCATATAGCTTGTTTGATGAAGACTGGGCAAAGGATATGAAATGGCCATGTTTCTGCATAGTCGGTATACTGAAATGCGGTTTTCTATTTGTTTGGTTTACTGAAATGATTATTTAATTTCAAACCTATCCCATAATTTTTTGGCACCGTAGACAAAGTTAGTTAGGGTTACCGGCCACCTTATTCGTTTGAAAACTCGAACGAGGTGGTCCGATGAACCCGGAAAATGAACGACGTGAAATCTATTTAGCTTATCTTCGCTCGAAAGAGCGGGAACTGCTCGCCAAGCTCGGTTTGAAGCACATCAAGACCCAGATGAAGAAGTTCTCGTCCGAATACGGCACCTTCTTCTATCGCTTCACTTACGT
>JAHFEC010000064.1 GCA_023248665.1 Microcaldota archaeon
GAAAGCTGAAATGGAATATTCCAAGCTTCTAGCTCGGCCTATTTTTCCCCTTCTTTTCAATCGGTGGCGTGCTTGGTCGCTTCGACGCTTCCTCAAGGTTTTGGGTCAGCGTCTGGTAAACATCCGCCTTTTTCCGTCTTGAAATGAAGAATGCGGCGGCTGCGATTATTGCCAGCAGGACGATGATACCAATGCAAATCTCTCCAAATAGCATCAACCCGCCATTTGCAGCGGGCTTTGTTTCACAGTCTGGATCATAGCCGGGTGCGCAGTCCGGATCGCATTTGCCGTCGCTGGTCCGATCACAGAATCTGTCCTTGCCCCCTGATTTGCAGTCGTGTGGGCAGGTCAGGAGATTTTCGCCCAAGTCCGGTTCGCATATTGAGTTGGCGTTGCATAAAATCTTGATGCTGGCGGGTTCGCCAGAATAAAGATTCCCTTCTGCCGTGACGCTCGTTGGGGCGAGCGGGTAATCTCCGACCTGCTTCGGTAAGACTATGTAATAAACATCTTTCGTCTCTTCCGGGGCCAGGTCCAAGGTCCATTCTATGCGAGGCGGTCGAGCAGCGATCATTCCCGGAGGCGTTATCGAGAGGACAGGCTTAGGTTCTATTACGTCGTTATCTGCTTGTTCTTCTATATCAACCTTCACTGTTCTGTTAAAGTGGTTGGTCACTGATACGGTAATCCGAATTTGTTCGCCAAATCTGGCTGTGGCTGGCACATCGCGAGTGATCGTGACGCCTTCAGCCATCGCCATTCCACTCAGAAGACAAACGATGAACAACATCCGTGTACAGATCAATGACATCCTTCCACCTCGCTTTTTGCCGGGCATTTCATGGTTCCCGCATCATTGCTGCACGTATCCTGATAGTAATCACAGTGTCCGTATTCAATTAAATCCAGAAAACCGCTATTCCATTTCCAAACCGGATTAATTGGGCGTTTATCATTTTCTACAGTATCTATGATTGTCCAATTTTTTCCAGGTATGTTAACCAGATTATATTCGTGGCTAGGAGCTTCCACACTGTAAACTTCATCTTTGGTGTATCCTGCCATCCTCAATAAAGTTGTAAGGGCAACGGAGTAGTCTGCGCATGTTCCGGTATGTAGAATTGTAAGGTCTACGTGGGCTGGCAAATCAGAAAATATGCAACTATCCTGCGTCATGTTCGTATCATTACTCCACCCGGCGGGTTGGCCTACTGTTCCTTTACAGGTCAACTCCCGGACTGCTTGACTTGCATTCGATTTTGGTTCACAGGTTGGATTCGTGAGCATGTCAAGATTGCTGACGAGAATTTTATTACTGCACTGAGTCTCAGCCTTGAAATAGCCATTCATGTAATCAGCCATCGGTCCTAGGCCATATGCCCAGTAAAGAGCGGCGAATTGCTTGAAACTGGCTGAATCTTTGACTTTATCTGCACCGGATTCTTTCATAGCTTTCGTACAATATGGGTGGCAGATCGTGCTTGTGCAGTTTGTTTCATAGCAGGTTGAAGCTTCTTTTGCGATTGCCACTAAATTGGGATCCGTCACCTCAAACAAATCACAGGCGTAATTTTCCTCATTTATCGAGACTTTCGAGCCCTGTTTGTTCGGCCAGCCTGCTTTGCAGGGCGTGTCATTCGGAACTCCAACATTTGGGTTAAAAGTCGTTGTATTCGTCTCTGATCCTCCAAACAGATCCTGTAAACTTTTTGAGAGCCAGTCGACGTTCTTATCTGGGGGCACGATTATGGTCTGCGCTTCGATTAAGTTAGTCTTGCACAGCGACAGTTGTTCGACAGGTATGTACCCCCGATATCCACACGGTTCCGGCAATTGATGACACGCAACCTGCACGTTCGAATCATTCTGATATTCCTTACTCGTACAGAAATAAGTGAACGGATCAGATTGTTTCACTTCTTCATAACCGGAAAGAGTCTCGATGTAATCGAACGCATCTCCATTCGGGTTGCAACGAAAGATTCCGTAATCTACCAAGCCCTTGATATATGTCTGGTCGTCATCGCTGAAGATGTTTGCTCCGTAAAATGCAAAATAAAGCCGGTCGGGAGTACAAACAGGTGCCAATTCTGGAATCTGGGCCAAAATGGAATACCATTCGCTTGAATTTTTTGGAGTGTAAACATTCGAGAGGACGTCATAACCATCTAGCTTTTTGGTGCTCATAAATTGCGAATCCGGATGACGTCTGGCTAAGGTTCGGATAAGGTGTTCTGGCGAAATCACGTCGGTTTCATGGTAATGCTGCCCTTGTACATTGTAAAAGAATCTGGCGTGATAGCTATTATTGCTATTTATCGAACTCGCATCCACTACATCAAGCAATCCATCATATAACTTGAATCTTGCTATTGTCTCGGTATCGTTAGCTGGCGTATAAGAGAAATGTGCTGGCGTGCCCGTTTCATTGCTATCTGGATCTGATGTGGCTCCACAATCTGGGATATCTTGGCAGCTTGCGAGCCTATCCAATTTTTCCAAATCTATCTGGGAAGCATACTCCCGCATGTCTTCCTTTCTATCTAGTATACTACTCTCTCCAATCTCGACCAGAATTCTATCTTTTATCAGTATCGTAAGCCCGCTGCCTTTTTTGTATAATGCTTGATGATTTCCGATCTGCAGGTTCTCATACGCTCCGGTTTGATTCAGCTTTTTAATAAGTCTCGAGACATTCCTACAGTTCTCAGACGCATGCAGTCCGGACAAAAAATGGCGCCGGCAACTTTCAACATCTACATAATCCGTGATTTTTATTTTTAATGGGATCACTGCTACTGCCCCTTTTCTGATTGGTAATTTTGATATCGCGTCAATGCATTCTTTTGGCCAGATTCCTTGTGGATCATAGGCGTATTCTTTCCATGCCCAGCTCGCTTGTGGATCTTGCCAAAATTGGTTTATATTCGGATCTTCTTTCAGAAGTTCAGATTCATTCTTCCATGCCGGATCTGCATAGTTGCTACCCACCTTTTTATAATTATTTACACATCCCGGTATAGACATGATGCTTGCTGATGTTAGTGAATCCGGTATGCTCTGTAGCAAAATCGATCCAGGTATTGCTTGTTTTTCCGGTTCAAGCTGGGTAACGCAACCACCTACCAGAAGCAAGGCTCCGATTGTCAGGGTGATGACTGCTCTCATTGCAAGCAGGTGTGCATGTTTCCAAATCACAATTCGGCCTTGGAATGTTTTCGCTTAAAAATCTATCTTTATTGTCTGGCTATCCGGGTTGGGAAAATTAGAAAAAAGTCGTGAACAAATTGAATCCCATCTGCGTTTTTCCTAGGCCGTCATCTTGTAATCTCGTCGGGTTTTCAGAGCCGACGCATCATTCTTCATCTTTTCTCTCCAGCCCATCTTCTCCATCATCCTTAGCGCCTTAATCAGCCGGGCCGCGTATCTCAAAAGCAATTGCCGCTCGATTTCCAGCCGTCTCTCTTCCCGCCGGGTTTTCTTTCCGACGGCCTCGTATTTGATTTGGTTGAAGCGCCGGCGCGCCATGATATAGTTGATCTTGAGCTGGTTGTAGAACGTGCGGACATAATGCCGAAAGATGGTGCGCTTGACGACTCTCCCGCCCGTACGGGTCCTGTCGAGGTGGTAGGATTCCCAGCGCGCGACCATGTATTTGTTGCGCTTAAAGCGGCCGATGCGCCGGCCTCTTTTCCCGCCGAAACCGTTTTTGCGGATTTTTGCCCCGGGAAAACTCCGGTTCGGGGTCTGTACTTTAGGCGTTTGAACGATTATCCTCCCACCCATTTTTTTCACCATCTCATCGGTCTATTTTTCTATTCTGTCCTCATGCTCTTCGATCTTATCCGTCTACTGCGAGGTCAGGATGAACGTCAGCCTGTTCTCCTCTTTCTTGTCAAGCGTAACGAACCCGAAGCGCTCGAACTGGATGTTCTGGCCCGGCTCGAATCCGGCCGCGTCCTTCTCCACCCAGCCGGCGGCGATCTCAAGCGAATCGGGGTTGAATTTTCCGTCGATATACAAATCTCCCGGAATCAGCACCTGCGCGCACAAGCGGTCGTTCTCGCCCACCCATTGGAATTTTCGGGCGACTTCCCCCTCCATGGCCACGTAATCCGCGCGAATCACCTTGCCGGTGGCGATCGAGCCGTCCGGGCGCAGGTATTCCATCTGGGAAATCTCCTTTACGCGCACGTTGCACCAGTCCTTGAGCCGAAATTCGTTTCCCTCAAAAAGCGGCTCGCTGTCGCGCGCGCTGATGTACACGACGTTGCTGGGGAATTTCTCGCGCATTCCAAGCGAACTATTGGCCGGATGGTTCTTAATGGCGATCTTCCCGGGCGCTAACACGGCAATCTCGAGGCGCACCGGATCGCGCACGAAGAAGCGCCGGGGGCAGTCCGGGTCGATGAGCTTGCGGTTCTCGTTCAGCAGCTTGTCCCAGCCCGGTTCGCTCTCCACCTTGCTTAAGCCGAACGAGAGCACGAAGGCGCGGATGGCCTCGGGCCGGATGCCGCGCCGGCGCAGGGCCGAGAGGGTGGGCAGGCGCGGGTCGTCGTAGCCGGACACCTTGCCTTCCGCGATGAGCGGGGTGATAAGGCGTTTGGAGACCGGGGCTCCGGCGATGGCCAGGCGCGAGAAATGCACGAGCTTGGAGGGGCGCAGCTCGAGTATTTTGGTGATGTGGTAATAGAGCGTTTCGCGCAGCTCGTATTCCTTGGAGCGCATGGCATGGCTCACGCCCTCGAGCGAGTCGATGATGGGGGCGGCGAAATCGTACGAGGGCCAGCATTTGTACTTGTCGCCCTGCCGGTAGTGTGGCTTGTGGATGATGCGAAAGAGGGTCGGGTCCCGCAGCGTGGTATTCTCGGCCTTCATGTCGCCCGAGTAGCGCAGCACCGCATCCCCCTCGCCGAACTTGCCGTTCATCATCTTGCGGAACTCGTGCATGCTCTCTTCCGGGAATTTGGTGCGGCAGAGGCATTGCTCGCCCTTCTCGCGGTTCTTCTTCACCTCCTCGGCCGGGCAGGTGCACACGTATGCTTTCTGCTTGAGTATCATCTCGTCCGCATACTCATAGAGCCTCTCCATGTAATCCGAGGTATAAGTGATCTCGTCCGCCCATGAGATGCCCAGCCATTTGAGGTCCCGGATGATGGCGTCCACGAACTCCGCGCTCTCCTTCTCGGGGTTGGTGTCGTCCATGCGCAGGCGCATGCCCCCGCCGTACTGCTTGGCGGATTCGAAGTTGAGGAACGCGGCCTTGGCGTGCCCGATGTGCAGGTATCCCGACGGCTCGGGCGGGAAGCGGGTCATCACATGCTTCGGGACCGGACCGGGGAGGGTGATCTTGCGCTCGCCTTCCTCCTCTTTCGGCTTCTCCTCGAAATGGAATGCGGACAGTCCGGCGGCGGCCTGCTCTTTGGATAGGGCGTTCACGCGCTTGCACTCCTCGCTGATGAGCGCCATCAGGCCTTTCATGTCCGTTTTCTTCTCCGGGTGCTCGGCGATGACGCGGCTGATCACCTTCGCCGGTATGGCCAGACCGTAGTCGGCCGCGTTCTTGAGCGTCCATTTGGTGATGCATTCCGCAAGTGTGTCCGCCATCCGATCATCCGTCATGAAAATTCGTTATCCATCCCGAATTCGTTATCCATCCGGAATCTGTTTTTCATCAGAAATAATGGTTCTCTTTCTCATTTGTTTTGCCGATCTTCTCCGGCCGGTTGCTGCGCATGGCATACATGGCCGGGTCGATTCCGCGCTGGCGCATGATGTCGGCCGACGCGCCCAATACGACGAGGGGCGCGTTGCGCAATTGTTCGATATCCTTGCTGCCGGTCAGGAACATGGCGGTGCGCAGCTGGTCCTTCCAGGCCTGCACTTCCTTTTGCGGATCCTTGGCGCGCAGGAACGGCAGGGCCGCCCCGCCCATCCTCGCCCCCAGCGCGATGCCCTTGGCCACATCTATCCCTGAGCGCACGCCGCCGGTGGCGATGGTCGGCCCCGTGAGCGCGCATTCCGCGATGGCGGGCACGGCCGGATAGCCCCAGTCCGAAAAGAGCGGCATTTTCCCGCCCCTTTCCAATTCCACCTTGCTCCAGGAGGTGCCGCCGCTGCCCGAGGATTCCACGAATTTCGCTCCGGCCAAAAAGAGCGAGCGCGCCGCCGGCCCGCTGATGCCGGCCCCCGTCTCCTTGACAATGAGCGGGACGGAAAGCGCGTCGCACAATTTCCGTATTCTATCGAGCACGCCTTCGAATTTTGTCTCGCCCTCGGGCTGGACGGCTTCCTGCAAGGCGTTGAGATGCACGGCCAGCGCGTCCGCCTCGACCGTCTCGACCATGTCTTCTATTTTTTTTATCGGGTATTCGCCCAGTTGCGCGGCGCCGATGTTGCCGATGAGCGGCGCGGTTGGCGCGAATTTGCGAACCTTGAAATGCTCGGCCTTGGACGGGTCTTCGAGCATGGGCCTCTGCGAGCCGAGGGCGAACGCGATGCCGGCTTTCTCGGCCGTGGCCGAGAGCTTGCGGTTGAGCTCCCCGCCGTTGGCCGTACCGCCGCTCATGGCGCTGATGATGATCGGGGCCGCCAATCTCTTGCCTAGGAATTCGACGCCCAAGTCCGCCTCGCCCCAGTCCATCTCGGGCAGGGCGTTGTGCACGAGCATCACGTCTTCGAAGCCGGCGCGGGTGCCGTATTCGATCTTGCGCTCGCGGCAGATGGCCAGGTGCGAGTCCTTTCTCTCGTCGATTAATTCTTTCATGGATTAGATATGGCAATTGAGTTTTAAAAGGCCGCGTCCGGCGCTTCGTCAGGGGACGAAAAAAATCAGATCAAGAATTTTAGCCAACGGATGATCTCGCTCTTGTGGGGGCCGGCGAGCGAACAAGCTATCAATTCTAAACATAAAAATAATTAACTTTATAAACTTTAATGATTAAAAATACGTTATGATTGAGCTTCTCAAGGCCAAAGAGGATGAACATCTTGACCGGGTCCGTTCTCTGGAGAATCGGGACAGCGTAGGCGAGAAGATT
>JAHFEC010000004.1 GCA_023248665.1 Microcaldota archaeon
CCCGGAGGGAAAAGAAAGGCTCAACAGGAGGTCGAGAGTTCAAATCTCTGCGGAGGCTATAGGCAACCACGAAAGTTTTGCGAGCCTCGCGCGTGTGTCGTTCGTGGGAGTTGCCTATTCAGTGGCCCCGCATTCGTTCGCAAACCAAGAGGTTTGCGATAAGTGGGCCGTAGCCCACTGTGTTGCGGGGGCACTGTAATTTACTGGCGCCGGAGGCGTGCCGGATCCTACTTCTTGCGTATCAGCCCTTCCTCTTCGGCCGTCCGGGCCACGGCGGCCGCCACCGCCAGATGCACGCGCGCGTCGAGGGGGTTCGGGATGATCTTATCCTTGGAAAGCCCGTCCTCTTGGGCGATTTTGGCGATGGCCATGGCGGCCGCGATTTTCATTTTCCGGCTGACCGAGGTGGCGCCCGAATCCAGAAGGCCCCGGAAGATGCCGGGGAACGCCAGCAGGTTGTTCACCTGGTTCGGCCAGTCCGAGCGGGCCGAGCCGTAGACCGCCGCGCCGGCAGCGAGGGCGGCCTCGCGCTTGATTTCAGGATACGGATTGGAAAGCGCGAAAATAACGGGGTCTTTGGCCATGGAGCGCACGTGCGAGCCGGTGAGGATGTCGGGAGCCGACACGCCAATGAATACATCCGCGCCGGCGATGACGCGGTCCATGTCGGCGTGTTCGGTCTTCTCGGTCCACGAAGCGAGTTCGGCGCGGAATTCGTCCAAGCCCGCCCGCGCGGGCGTGAGGGCACCGTGCGAATCCAGCACCGAGATTTTCGAGAACCCGTAGGCGTGCAGGAGCGAGGCGATGGCATGGCCGGCCGCGCCCGCCCCGCACACCACGATGCGCACGCCGGAGGGGTCGTCCCGTCCGGTGAGCTTGAGGGCGCAAAGCAGGCCGGCCAGGACGACCACGGCCGTGCCGTGCTGGTCGTCGTGGAATACCGGGATCGGGAGCGCCGAGGCCAGCGCGCGCTCGATGCTAAAGCATTTGGGCGAAGAGATGTCCTCGAGCAGAATGGCGCCGAACGAGGGAGCGAGGCGCGATACCGTCTCGATGAATTGGCGCTCGTTTTTCTCGTCAATGCAGAGCGGGATGGCATCCACGCCGCCCAGCGCGTTCATCAGGAGCGCCTTGCCCTCCATCACCGGCAGGGCGGCCAGGGGTCCGATGTCGCCCAGACCCAGCACGCGCGTGCCGTCGCTGATGATGGCCGCGCGGTTGCGCTTGCCGGTAAGCGCCCAGACTTGGGAAGGGTCCTTGGAGATGGCCGTGCAGGAGGAGGCTACGCCCGGCGTGTAGGCCAGCGCCAGATCGCGCGGCCCGGACAGCGGGGTGAGAGGCACCACTTTTATCTTGCCGGGGAACTTCTTGTGGTATTCCAAGGATTCTTCGTAAATGTCAGACGGCATGATGTTCACCCCAGAAGTGATTGGAATTTGGCAAAATAACCTTATAATGATTAGAATGGAGGGATAATGACAGGACATCATGAATAAAGATAAACGATGCGCCATCGCGCCCATGGAAGCTTGTCGCATCCGCCCGGCGCCATGGCCGGGCATCGGAGGTCGTTTTCATGAGAACGGAGCATGATTTTCTCGGAGATGTCAAAGTGCCGGACGAGGCGTACTGGGGCGTGTTCACGCAGCGCGCGGGCGCGAACTTTCGGCTGAGCGGCCTGCGCGCCCGGCCGGTTTTCATCCACAGCCTCGGGCGCATCAAGCAGTCGGCCGCGCAGGCGCACCTCGCGCTCAAGGAGATGGAGGCAGACAAGGCCGAAGCCATCGAACAGGCCGCGCGCGAGGTGGCGGAAGGCAAATTCGACGGCCAGTTCTGGCTTGACGTGATACAGGCCGGCGCGGGCACGCCGTTCAACATGAACTGCAATGAGGTGGTGGCCAACCGGGCGCTGGAATTGCTGGGGCGCAAACGGGGGGATTACGATTTCATCCACCCCAACAACCACGTGAACAAGAGCCAGTCGTCCAACGACGTCATCCCGACCGCGATACGGATCGCGCTTCTCTTGGAGCATCCGCAGCTGGCGGACGCCGCCAAAAAGCTGGCCGGTTCCGCTCGCCGGAAAGCGGCCGAATATTCCGGCGTGATCCATACGGGCCGGACCCACCTGCAGGATGCGGTGCCAATCTCGCTTGAGCAGGTGTTCGAAGCTTATGCGGTTTCGCTGGAGAAAGACATGGCCGGGCTCGAAGCGGCGGCCGGCGGACTGGGCGAATTGGGCATCGGCGGCACGGCGGTCGGCACGGGCATCAACACGCACCCCGAATTCCGGCAGAAGATGGTGGAAGCGCTCGCGAAGAACACGGGATTGGAACTCACGGCGGGCGCTTCGCCGGTGGAATTGTGCTCGAACATGAACGCCTTCCTGGCTTATGCGCAGGCGCTCGGAAGGCTGGCCGGCACCATTTACCGCATCTCCAACGACCTCAAGCTGCTCTCGTCCGGCCCGCGCGCCGGGATCGGCGAGCTGCGGCTGCCCGAGGTGGAGCCCGGCTCCTCGATCATGCCCGGAAAGATAAATCCTTCCATTCCGGAAGCGGCCGAGATGGCCGCTTTGCAGGCGCAATCGCACGCGTATGCGGTGGAAGCCGGATGCCGGGCCGGACAGTTGCAGCTCAATACGCATACGCCGCTCATCGCGCACAACATTCTTTCGGCGCAGGAACTGCTCGCCCGCACGTGCGCCATGATGCGCGAATCCTGCGTGGACGGGATCCGGGCAGACGAAGGGAGGATCCGAAAGCACCTGATGGACGGATTGATGGTGGCCACCGCCCTCGCCCCGAAACTGGGCTACGCGCGCGTGTCGGAACTCATCCAGGAAGCCGACCGGCGCAACGTGCCGATCCGGCAGGTGATACTGGAGAAGAAACTGATGGGCAAGAAAGAGCTCGAAATCGCGCTGGATCCGGCGAGCATGGTCGGCTCGGGCCCGAAATAGGATGCAGAGGGTGGGATTTGAACCCACGAAGTCCTAAGACACAAGGTCCTAAGCCTTGCGCATTTGACCGGGCTTTGCTACCCCTGCGAAGGGAATAGGGAAAACGAAGCTTTTAATCTACCGCCGCCCCGCTTAGAAAAACACGTCCTTCTTCTCAAGCCGCACTTTCGGCCTTGGCGTGTCCGCACGCAACGGCCTGCCGGCGGTCGGTGCAGCGTCGGCCGGGGAGCCGACGCTTGCCGCATATCCAACCGGACAGACCACGGAGGGCACGAGGTTTTCGGGCAGACCGAGAATCTGCGAATACCGCACCGGGTCGAAGCCCTCCATCGGGCACGAATCAAGGCCGAGCGATTTGGCTCCGTTGAGCGCGTTGGCGAGGGCCAGATAGACCTGGCGCTGGGCCCAGTGGAGGCGTTTCTCTTTGGGCATCGCGGCGATGAACCCGTCCACGGCCTTGGAGAAGGCGGCGACGTCCCCGGCCGGAAGGCCGGATGAGCGCATGGCGTCGTAGAGCTGCGAGGCCCTGCGCTCAAGGTCCGTGTCCGCGCAGAACACGAGCAGGTGCGAGCAGGTCGTGATCTGGGGCTGGTTCCAAGAGGCCGCCTGCAGCTTCTCCTTGGTGGGCACATCGGTCACGACCTTGATTTTCCAGGGCTGAAGGTTGAAGGAGGAGCACGAGAAACGGACCATCTCCAGAAGCTTGTCCATCTTTTCGGACGGCACCGCGCGGCCGTCGAATTTCTTGGTCGCGTAGCGCGCCATGACGATTTCTTGGAATTCCATCGTAGCACCTCGGAGTTGAAAACAGGGATAAAACAGCAGAAATGAGGGATGATAAAACGAGGGAGTAAAGACTTATAAATTCCCTCGTCTTGGACAGTAAGTGGCGATATGATGAAGAAAATCATCCTGATTTCATTGGTCCTGTTCTCGATTCTGCTCTCGGCCTGCGTGATGCCGGGCGCCAAGCCCCCCGCAACCACGCCGACCGTGGAGGAACAGCCCGCGAACATCACGCCCGTTCCGCCCGAGGCCGTGAACCAGACCACGACCGCCCCGCTTCCCGTGAGCCAGCCGGGAAGCGAATGCCTCGCGGCCCAGAACATCCTGCAAAGGGACCAATGCTTCTTAGACCTCGCCTCAAGCCAGCGGGACGTGAAGATGTGCGACCAGATCTATTCCATCGCGGTCCGGGACGGATGCCTCGACCGCTTCGCAGATACGGACGAGAAAGTGTGCGGCCAGATGAATGACGCGACCCTCAGGCAGAACTGCTTTTATGCCGCCGCCATGAGGCTCAACGACACCCAATACTGCACGCCGATCGGGGATGCGGCGCGCCGGACGGAATGCCTCAAGGCCCTTTCCCCGCCATGCAGTTTCGAGAAGAACGAAACCGCCACGACGCTCTGCCGAGCGCTCAACAAGAAGGATTACACGCTCTGCACGAGCAACCAATGCCTCTTCGATTACGCTATCAAGACGGGAGACCGCAACGCATGCGCGATCATCTCCGGCGAGCTGGCCCTCTCGGGCGCCTGCCAAGCGGCAGTCAGGAACGAATCCAACTACTGCGCCGCCCTCCCCCAACAATCCATACAGGATTACTGCTACGAACTGACCGCATATGCGCTCAACGACTCCTCGTGGTGTGGCCGGGGCTCGGAAGGGAGCGATTACCGCAACCGCTGCGTCCTGAATTTCGCCATCAACGAAAGCGACGTGAGCCTGTGCGCGCAGGCGGCGCCGGAGACCTCGCGGGACGATTGCTACCTCGGATACGCGAACGCGCGCAACGACCCGTCGGTGTGCCCCAAGGTGATCAACAGCCTCAACCGCAACAAGTGCATGATCAGCACCGCCCTCAAGAACGCCAACCCGGCCGCCTGCAACGGCCTGCCGTACTACGACAAGCGCAGTTGCTACAACCTCGTCATTTCCGGGACCGTGCCGATTTACGAGGCAGACTCGTGCGCGCTGGTGGACGACCCGCTGTGGCAGGTCAAATGCTACACGGCGGCGGCCCAGCAGGGCTCGGATTCCTCGATCTGCCAGAAGATTTCGGATGCCGGCTCGAAGGCCGACTGCCTCGCGAAATTCTCGTGAAGAACATTTCCTGATTTTACCGCCGGATTCGGCTTGCACCTAAAAGAGTGTTTTTGAAAGTCTTTAGGTTCAAACACGACTTTTGGTGCAAAGCCACCGAATTCTTAGCTATTTATAAACGTTTTGGGCTTAATCTTTTTCGCGACCAGAAAAAATGCGAACCGCTGCCAAGGACAGCGGCGGCTTGCCAAAAGTTGGGGGTAGGTTATGGGCCGAATATTTGCGATTCGAAGAGAGGGCGCCAGCCCTTCGTTTGACGAGATGGAGAATCCGGCTCCGTCAGCCGAAGTTTGGGAGCATAGCGAACCGATACTGGAAAGCGGCCTGCCGCTGCTGACCCCAAAGAGCGGGCTGGGCGAAACGGCATACGTGATCAGCGCCCCGCAGAGGCTCAAAAGGCCCAAGGAGCCCCGGCCCATCGAGAAGGCCGGCGGATTCTTCGAGGCATGGGAAAGCGAAAGTCCGTACCTCTGGGAGAATATCGGGAGTGCGGAGGCAAGCGCCAAGAAAATCAGCCGGGTCTATCGAATCGCCGTGATGATGGCCCAGGTCAAGGCGGCCGGCAAGCGGGCCTAGTCCTGTCCCTTTTTCAGAGCGTCTTTTCCCCTTTTTTCCATTCCACCGGGCAGAGCCCGCCATTCTTCAATGCCTGCAGCACCCGCAGCGTCTCGTGCACCGATCGGCCGACATTGATGGTCGAGACCACCATATACTGGAGCACGCCATCCGGGTCGATGAGGAAGGTGCCGCGCAGGGCCGTGCCGTCCCCCTCGATGAGCACGCCGCACTCGCGCGCGAGGTGGTGGCCCGTGTCGGCGAGGACCGGATATTTCACCGTCGGCAGATCGCGCTCGAACCAGGCCTTGTGAGAATAATAGCTGTCCGTGGAGGCGGCGATGACCTGGGCGCCCTCATTCTCGAATTGAGGCTGCAAGGCCGCAAGGGCCGAAAGCTCGGTGGGGCACACGAACGTGAAATCCCGGGGATAGAAGAAGAGCACGAGCCACTTGCCGGAAAAATCGGAGGAGCTGACTTTTTTGGATTCGCCCGCGACGTAGGCTTCGAGCGAGAAGGATGGGGCTTTCTCTCCGACTTTCATGGCAACACCTCGATTTGGTTATGAGACCATTGATGAGATGCGATTCATATAAAGAGGACAGGCGAGTGAGCGGACGGTAATGAGGAGAAGATGCACTGGGCAAGGTCACTTCGGGCGGAAGACGGAGAACGGAGTCACTTCTTCTTGCGCGCATCCTGCGCGCACGGATTCAGGCAGACGCGGCAGGCATACTTGTCGGCGATGGAAAGGAGCGGCAGGAGGACCTCCTTGTTCGAGGAGTATTCGTGCTGGCGGCCGCGCACCGCAAGCCCGACGAGCCCGCAGAGGCGCAGGATGTAGAGCGCGTGGGACACCTTGCTCTGCTCCTCGCCCACCGCCTTGCAGATCCGGCTGACCGAAAGCGGCTTGTCCAGCAAAAGCAGGAGAATCTTCATGCGCAGGGGGTTGGCCAGCGTCTCGAAGAACCATTCGTAATGGTGCTCGCGTGAAACGGGGTTCATATGAAATGAAACGACAGCTAAGTTTATAAGAAAATGCGGCGGGCCGCTTAGAGTTCGTTGCCGACCCGCTGGATGATGCGCGCCGCGAGGCGGGAGCCGGCGAGGGCGGCCTCTTTCTCGTCGCGGCCGTTGGAGAGCGCCCACAGCGCGCCGGCCGCATAGGCATCGCCCGCGCCCGTGGTGTCGGCCACCTTCTTGACCTGCTGCGCAGGCATGGAGAGGAGCATCCTGCTGCCCTTGAACACGAGAGAGCCGTTTTTTCCTTTCTTGAGGAAAACCAGCGGCGCCAGAGAGGCCACGTCGTCCTGGGAAAAACCGATGGCCCCCGCCTCGTCCTCGTTGAGGAAAAGGATGTCGGCCAGACGGCATATGCCCAGCGCTTTTTGGCGGTCCGCCCCCAGCATGGCCGGCGACTCAAGCGAGAGGGCGATTTTGGAGCCTTCTTTTTTCGCGCGCCGCACGTAATCAAGCGCCGATTGGCGGATGGCGCCGGAGGTCATGAGGGTGATGCTGGTGCAGAACACGAACCGGGCGGAGGGCAGGCCGGAGATGTCGGCCGCGTCCGAGCTGGCCCCCAGATAGACGGCGAAGGTGCGCTCCTTGTCCGGTGAGATGAGGCATGTGATCCGACCGGTCTGGCCGGTCTGGCCGTATTGCAGAAAGCTGCGGGCGCCGATTTTTTCGAGGTTGCGCTCGAACAGCCTTCCGGGCGCGTCGCGCGCGATTTTGCCGCAATAGCCGACGCGAAAAGAGGCGGCGAAAATTTTCGGGGCGGCCGCATCCGTGCGCTTGCCTTTTCCAAGGACCGCCGTCGCATTCTCTTTGGCGAGCGTCAGGAATCCCTCGCACACGTTGCGCGCATTGTCGCCCGGATACTCGGCCCGGATCCGGCCCCGCAGGGCACGCTCCACTTCAATCAGGCCGGCATCATCAAGGTAATTGGACGAGCCGCGCGCCAGATGGTGGGCTAAGAGGAACGAATCGTCCGCTTGGGCGAACCGGTCGATCAGAGGGGTGCCGATGGCGAACAGGTCGAGGGGTTTGGAGGAAGGCATAAACATGCGCTCGCGTCCGGCGACCGGCCCGCGCGTCGGCGGGCCCGTGCATCTGGCGGCCGGCGGATGCGTCCGGCCCTCTCATTGTTTTAAATTCTCGTCCGCAATGGCTCATCGGAACGGAATCGGATTCCGAGAGGTTATTCTTATGAGCAAGGTAAAAAATCCATCGCTTGCGGCCGCCGGAAAGAAGGAGCTGACATGGGCCGAATCGCACATGCCGGTGCTCAAGCTTATTGGCGATGAATTCGAGAAAGAAAAGCCTTTCAAAGGCCTCACTATCGGCCTCTCGCTCCACGTCGAGAAGAAAACCGGCGTGCTGCTCAAGACGCTGGTACGCGGCGGGGCAAAGGTGTTCGCCGCCTCGTGCAACCCCAACACCACGGATGATATTGTTGCCGCGGCCCTCGCCGAAGAGGACCCGAAGAATTTGCAGGTGTTCGCGTGGGCCGGCCAGACCACGGAAGATTACTACTGGTGCATCGATCAGGTGCTCGACGCGCACCCCAACATCCTCATCGACGACGGATGCGATTTGAGCATGCGCATCCACACGCAGCGGCCCGGCCAGCTCAAAGAGGTGATCGGCGCCTGCGAGGAGACCACCACGGGCCTGACGCGCCTGCGCGCCATGGAAAAGGACGGCAAACTCAGGATACCGACGCTGGCCGTCAACGACGCATACTCCAAATACCTCTTGGACAACCAGTTCGGCACCGCCCAGAGCACGCTGGACGCGCTCGTGCGCGGCCTTAACATACTGCTCGCGGGAAAGACGGCGGTGGTGTGCGGATACGGCTGGTGCGGGCGCGGCATCGCCTCCGGCCTGCGGGGCCTCGGGGCGAACGTCGTGGTGGTGGAGATCGAGGGGCGGCTCAACACGCCCGATTCCGGCCAGCACCGCGCGATAACGGCCCTTTACAGCGGCTACCGGGTGCTGGACCATATGTCGGCCGCAAAGATCGGGCAGGTGTTCGTCACCGCCACGGGCAACAAGAACGTGCTAAGAAAAGAGCATTTCGAAGTGATGCGCGATGGCGCGATTATGTGCAACTCGGGGCATTTCAACGTCGAGATAGACGAACCGGCGTTGCGCGCGATGAGCACGGAAGTCAAGGAAATCAAGGACAACGTGGTCGCCTACAAGCTAAAAGACGGGCGCACGCTTTACCTGCTTTCCGAGGGGAGGCTGGTGAACCTCTCGCGCCCCATGGGGCAGGGCCACCCCATCGAGATCATGGACGGCTCATTTGCGGTGCAGGCGCTCTCATGCCAGTACATCGGCACGCACCGCAAAAGCATGAAGGCCGGCGTGGTGCGCGTGCCGCAGGAGATCGACGACCAGGTGGCCTCGCTAATCCTCAAGACGCAGAACGTCGTGCTGGACAAGCCGACGAAAGAACAGACCGCGTATGCGAGCGAGTGGCAGGAAGGGACTTAGGCTCGATCGGAGGGAACCTGTCCTTCGGCGGGTACACCTGCATTCGTAAGCGCTTGCAGGTCTTCACCCGTCGAGATGAGGGGCAGGCACTGCTCGAACCCACGGACCGGGCGATGACGGCCTCGGCACGCGGACGGCTTATTTTCGCTGCCGGTATTTTCCCCACTCCATTGCCCAAAGAGCGGCTCGGTTCCCGGCTTACCATGGATGCCGAACACGCGCACCGGCCCGGGATTGTTCTGCTCATACTGCAACACGTAGCGGGCCGCTTCCTGGATAAAGACTTCTTCTCCACCCCACCACATGGAGCCGCCGATGGCCCGGGCGAAGCCGTAATCGTCGCCGGGATTGAACAAAGCGTCGAATTTAGCACGTATCTCGTGGTCGGCTTTGTAGCCGTCCAGCGCTTGGCGGCATTGGAGATAACAGCCCAGCGCCTCCTGCGGGCTATGGACGGGCAGCTCGGGCGTTCTCGTTTCCCTGCCCTCGAAAACGGGATTCAGCACGTGATCCCCAGACCACAGGCCGAAATGGGATAGCCGGGGAAACTCGCAGATGACTTTGGTTTTCGCATTCTGCTTCTCATAGGTGGCCACGATGACGGCGGCCGACGAGCCCGTGATGCTCCAGCCCGCCGGCCATGAGGCGGCGGCCTTAGCCCAGTCGCGCCGGTTGCCCAGAAGGAAGTCACGGGCGAAGAAGTATTGCTCCGTCGAGTATGGCCCGGCCGGGCCTGGATTTTTCCAGGTAGCCGGATTCTGCCCAGGGATTCCGGTGGATTTTTGCAAAATTACCATAGTCCGTAGCACCTGAAATGAGTTTCACGGCCGTTCTCCTTTTCCGGCCCGCCCGCACATAGTATTAAATATTCCCTTGTTATATAATTAATTAGAATAAATATTCCTGTGATGAATACTATGTATTTCCCGACCGGAACCGACCTGAAAAAACGCCGCGAGCTGCTCAAGCTCTCGCAGAAGCAGGTGGTCGCCCGCCTTGCCGCCAGAGGCCTGCACATCCGCCAGCCGTACCTCTCCAAGATAGAGGGGGAAAAGGCCGAGCCGGCTTACCGGCTCGTGCGCGAACTGGTGGGCGTGCTGGACGAATACGAGAATGCCAAGACGGAGGAAACGCTGGCCGGCTCCTATCATACCCGCCCGGTGGTGGCCCAAGCCGAGGAGAATGTGGCGGAGGCCATCCGGAAAATAAGGAAAAACGGCTTCTCCCAGCTGCCGGTGTATCGCAAAGGAAAAAGCGTCGGGAGGCTCACGGACGCGATGCTCCTGTCGGCGGAAAGAAGATACGGAAAGACCGGCGCGAGGCAGAAGCACGTCTCGCAGATCATGGGCCCGCCCTATCCGGCCCTCAACATCGGCACGCCTAAAAGCGAGGCCGAACTCATGGTCGAGAACATCGGGGCCGTGCTGGTGGAGAAGGAGGGGAAGATTGTCGGAATCATCACGCGCGAAGACCTGTTGAATGAATAGAAATGGCCGCATGAAAATCATAAAATGAAGATAAAAAAGAATATTGGACTATCGGAGGTTTTTCTATGAGCTATCTTTTCACGTCGGAATCGGTGACCGAGGGCCACCCGGACAAGGTGTGCGATCGCATCTCGGACGCCATACTGGACGAGCTGATCCGACAGGACCCGCACTCGCACGTGGCGGTCGAGACGATGGTGACGACGGGTCTCATCGTGGTGGTCGGCGAGGTGAGCACGAAAGGATACGCCGACGTGCAGGGCCTCGTGCGCAAGACGATAAATGAGATTGGGTACACCCGGCCCGAATACCAGTTCGACTCCTTGGGCTCCGGCGTGCTGGTCGGGATACACGAGCAGTCGCCCGACATCGCGCAGGGCGTGAAAGAGGAGAATTTGGAGGACATCGGCGCCGGGGATCAGGGCATCATGTTCGGATACGCCTGCGATGACACGCCCGAATTGATGCCATTGCCCATTTTACTCGCCAACCAGCTCGCGAAGAAAATGTCAGACGTCCGGCGCTCGGGCGCCCTGCCTTACATGCGCCCGGACGGCAAGACCCAAGTGACGGTGGAATACTCGGACGAGCACCGGCCGCAGAGGGTGCCGCTGGTCGTCATCGCGCAGCAGCATGACGAGAAGACGGTGGACGGTAAGAACATCACGGCCGAGATGATAAAAAAAGACCTTATTGAGCACGCCATCCGGCCCGTGCTTGGGAAGTATTTTGGCGCGGACACCGAGGTCGTCGTCAACGGCACGGGAAAATTCGTCATCGGCGGGCCGGCGTCGGACGCAGGCGTGACGGGCCGCAAGATCATTGTGGACAGCTATGGGGGCATGGCTCCGCACGGCGGCGGCGCGTTTTCCGGAAAGGACCCGACGAAAGTGGACCGATCGGCCAATTACATGGCAAGATATATTGCCAAGAACGTCGTGGCGGCAGGCCTTGCGAGAAAATGCCTCGTGCAACTGGGCTATGTCATCGGCCATGCCGAGCCGGTCTCGGCATTCGTGGACACACAGGGCACGGGCAAAATAGCGGATGCTAAACTGCTTGAATTGGTGAAAAAGAATTTCAGGCTCAAGCCCGGACAAATTATCGTCGATTTGAAATTGCGCCGGCCCATCTATGCAAAGACTTCGGCCTACGGGCACTTCGGGCGCGAGGAGCCCGAATTCACGTGGGAGAAGACGGACAAGGCGGCAGAATTAAAGAAGCAGGCCGGACTTTGAGCAGGTGAGCCTCCGGCTCAATCCGATTGGCCCGGCTTTGCGCTGACCATAGGTTTTTTCTTTATTCCGTATTTTTCGGCAAGCCTTTTCCTCACCCGTTCCATGACGCCGGCGCCGGGATCGCCCTTCGCCCAAGCCCCGTAAAGCGGGTTGGTCTTGTACACCCCTTCCTTGGCGAAATAATCCCTCATTTTATAGGATTCGTCATGGCCGAAGACGTATTCGATGGAAGGGTACTGCTGGCAGAGCCACGCGACCATGTCCACCAGCTTCTCAATCTGCGCGCCGGTGATGTCGCGCGCCCTCTTGGCGACCAGCTCGAACGAGATGGAGTTGTGCATGTACCCGACGGCATGCACGCTGACGATATCAAGCGGAACGAACTGCCATGTTTCCCCGTCCCTGGCGATGCCAAAATGGGAGGAGACATTGACGCTGTTCGGCCGGGCGGGAGTGACTTTCCTCCATCTGGGAAGCTCGACGTAAGAAAAGGCGCGATAGAGCGCATTCAGGCCCGCGCCGATCGCATCAAAATGGATCACGATGCACTTGGGCTGCTCGAGGCGGCAGGTGTTGCTGCCTGTGCAGAATCCGATCAGCGCGGCGAGCATCTCCTTCTTTCTCTCGTCGATTTGAATGAAATGCTCCTTGAATTCGGGCTTGGACACAACTTTCTTCCCTTCGTCCTGCGGCTGGCCTTTGGTCTCCCGCCCCGGCTTGCTTTTTGATTTGCGGGCATTGGCCAGAAGAAAGTCCAGATGCTTTCGCGTGGAGGCGAGCGCGAGGGCGTCTTCATGCTTGGCCGCGCCATGCTTGGCGATCGGGTCGGGCTTGGAAATGACCTGTTGCTGGAAAACGAACATATGCACGCCCAGATTGCATCCGGCGCAACATCAATAAAGATTCGCCTCGGAGCGGGCTCGAACCGCTGACCTATGGATATCCAAAGCCCTTTTCTTTTGCTTTCACGAGGAAAGGCACGAGGCCTCTTTCTTTTCCCCGAGGGCTTTTCTTTCTCGCAGAGAAAGAAAAGGGCTCTAACAGTCCATCGCTCTACCAACTGAGCTACCGAGGCATGTTTTTTCATGCTTGTTTCCTGCTGAGGCAGTGGGTTTCGTTTAGGCGGTTTGGTATTTAAAAACTATCCGTGCGTTCATCGTCGAGGTGGTTTGAATGCTGGATGCGTATGTCGGACTGGCAGGCATGCTGCTGATTCTCATCGCGTGGATACCCGAGACGATCCAGAATTGGAAGGAGAAGGGAAAGAACCTCAGCCTCAGATTCGTGGCATTGTACCTGTTCGGCTCGTTATTCTTGGCTTACCACGCGTATGCGCTGGAGGATCCCGTTTTCCTCGCCCTCAACGGGCTGGCCGCCCTCATCGCCGTATTCAATGCTTACCTGATTATGGCCAACAGGAAGGAAACGAAGCGCAAGCAGACGATGAGTAGAAAGGTGAAGAAAGCCAAGCAACGGGATTAATAAGCGAAAAACCCCAAATTCAACTGATTAATATGACCATCAAAGAAGCCGTCGTCCTCGCCGCGGGAGAAGGCAAGCGCCTCCGCCCGCTCACCTTCACGCGCCCCAAATGCATGATCCAGCTGGCGGGCAAGCCCATCCTCTGGCACGTGCTCTCCAATCTCAAGAGTGCCGGCGTGCGGCGTGCCGTGGTGGTCGTCAATTACATGGAGGAGACGGTGCGCGAATATTTCAAGACGGACAAAACCGGGCTGGGCCTGTCCGTCGAATTCATCACGCAGGGGAGCAGATACGGGACCGCGGCCGCATTCGCCGAAGCGGCAGGCAAGATAGACTCGACATTCTATGCCGTGGCCGGAGACGTCATCAGCACGCCCAAAGCGCTCGAACAGTTGGGCCGCGGGCACGAGGGGAAGATATCCGCCGTGCTGACCGAGGTGGAGCATCCGGAGCAATACGGCATCGCCAAGGTGGAAAACGGATTCATCTCGCGCTTCGAGGAAAAACCCGCCAAGCCGCCGGCCAAGGCGCTGGTGAACTGCTCGCTCTATGCCATGGAGCCCCAGATGTTCAAGGCGATGGCCGGCGTGAAGAAATCCTCGCGCAACGAATACGAGATGACGGACGTGCTCAAGAGCCAGAAGGTGTGCGCGCTCATAACAGACGAATACTGGCTGGACATGGGCCTGCCGTGGCAGTTGTTCGACGCCAACAAGTTCCTGCTCTCGCAGATGCCGGAAAAGAGGGGCAAAATCGAGAACAGCACGATAAAAGGAAAAGTAGTCATGGAAGAGGGGAGCGAAATCATCGACTCTTATATCGAGGGGCCGCTGTACGTGGGCCAAAACAGCCATATCGGGCCCCACTCCTACATCCGGGGCGTGACATCCGTCGGGACCGATTGCGCCATCGGGGATTCGACCACGCTCAAGAATTCCATCCTGTTTGACCACGTCAATGCCAAGCACCTGACTTATGTCGGGGATTCCATCGTGGGCTCGGGCTGCAACTTCGGCTCGGCCACGCAGATCGCCAACTTCCGCTTCGACGCCGGCTCGATAAAAGCCAAGGTGCAGGAAGTCGTCATCGACACGCAGAGAAAGAAGCTGGGGGCCATCATCGGAGACGAGGTGAAGATGGGGGTTCTGTCTTCCGTCATGCCGGGCAAGATGATTGGCGACCACTGCTGGATCGGCGCGAACGTGATGGTGAGCGAGAACGTGGAAAGGAACACCCTGATCGAGCTGGAGCAGAAATTAAAGATAAGCAAGATCAAATCCTGACCGGTTCTGATGCATCTCGCCTGATTTTAAATCTCAAGCGCCCTAATCCATCCGATGCCCTATCTCATCATCGGAATCGACCCCGGAAGCACGGTCGGCGTGGCCGCGCTCGGCCTGGACGGGAAGCCGGCGCATGCCGCCCACATCCAGAACGGCGGCCTGAATGCCGCCGTCGCGCTCATCGAATCATGGGGCACGCCCTCGCTGATTGCCACCGACGTGAAGCCCGCGCCAGACATGGCCCGCCGGCTGGCCGCCTCCTTCAATGCGCCGCTTTTCGTGCCCGCGCACCCTTGGCGGGAGGAGGACAAACGGGAGGCCATGCGCCACTTGGAGAGGAATTTCTCTTTTTCGCACGAGAATACGCACGAGCGGGACGCCCTGTCCGCCGCCGTGCAGGCTTGGCGCGCCCACCAGAACCTGCTGCGCTCAGCCCGGGCGTCGGATGAGAGGCTCGATCCGGAGAAAAAGGAGCGGATTCTCCACCTCTTGCTCAACGGATACCGCCACGAATTCGCGCGGGAGCAGATGGAGGAGGAAGATGCAAGAAGAGAGCGGAACGGAGCAGGGGATAACGAAGCCTGGGACGGGAATGCGACGGGAGCGGGCCGGGGCGGCTCGAAGAAAACGCCTTTTGCCCCTTCGGATGCGCGGGAGCGCCTGGCGCTTGAGCGCGCGAACGCGGAATTGAAGAAGCGCATCGGTTTGCTGGAGAACGAGCGCGACGAGCTGCTCCATCGCATCCGGCTTCTGGAGAACGGGGTGAGGGCGGACTTTACAGGCAATATGAAATACCGGCGCATGGAACAACGAATCGCCATGCTCGAAAAAAGGCTCGCGTACGAGCATGGGATGAACGCGCACCTGCGCAAGAAGTTGAGGCAGGCCGAGCGGATCATGCAGGAAGCCGGCCGGGCCGGGAAGAGCGCGCAGATGAGGATGCAAAAGAAACACGAGGAGGCGCAAGCGGCGGGAGGCGCGCCGGAAGAAGCCCGAGAGCGGATAGGCTCGCGCACGGGTGAGCGAGATGGACGCATGGCCGTCCGCGATGGGCGCACGGGTGAGCGCGATGGGCGCCCGGATACGGGTGAAAAAGCAGGGGCGAAAGACCCGCCATCGCACGGAAATGATGAGGCGAATTTAAAAGGTTTGGATTCGTTCGCCCTGCTGGAAAGCCTGATCCGCCAATACCGCAAAAACAGGGCGGAGTATTTCAGCAAAGAATGAGCAACATCGGAAGGTGGGAACATGACCGACGCACAAGACCAGACCATGCCGCAAGAGGGTGGAACTCCGATGCCTCAGACGCCTGCCGAAAGCAAGCCGGCTCATACGGGCCAGCAGGCACTGCTTCCGAACGAGGGCGGCGCGGGCCGCCAGACTGCCCAAAAACCGGCCGGCGCAAGCGCGCCCAAGCGGGAATTCAAGCCCAGGGAAGAGAACACCATATTCATCGGGAGGAAAAGCACCATGGGCTACGTCTTGGCCGTGGTGACCCAGTTCCAGCACGGCTCGCCGCACGTGAAAGTCAAGGCCAGAGGAAAGCTCATCTCGGTCGCCGTGGACGTGGCCGAGATCGCACGCCGGCGCTTCCTGCCGGACGTGAAGGTCGGCCCCATCTCCATCCAGACGGAAGATTTGGAGAACGAGGATGGCAGCCGCTCCAAAGTGTCCTCCATCGAGATTATGCTCGTCAAATAGGAGCGGCATCGGCGCTAAAGTTCATGGCAGGCGGAGGAAGCCGAGGGGCTTTTCGACGCGGCTCGGGGGAGGATTGTGAAAACGCCCATCTGCGATTCATGCGCATGGTCCGAGGAGCTCTGCCCGGACTGCCGCCACAATCTCGCGAGCGGCCGGATCAGCCCGCTCGACGTCGAGGTCTCGCAGATACTGCACAAGATCAACGAGAAGCACAACATCTCGGCCGCGAGCTTCTGCAAGGCCGTGTCCCTGGGCGAGGCGGTGTTCGTCTTCACCGAAGGCGAGGTCGGGCTTCTCATCGGGCGCGAAGGCAAGGTCGTCTCGGCCCTCTCCTCGGCGCTGGGGAGGCGGGTGCGCATCGTGCAGAAAAGCCCGGACGTGAAGAAAGCCATCGCCGACCTGATCGCGCCCGCACGCCTTCTGGGCATCAACAGCGTCTGGACGGCCGGGAAGGAGATCGTGCGCCTGCGCATCGCAAAAGAGGAGAAAGACCGCATCGCGCTCAAAGAGGAGACCTTGGCCGAGATCGCCGGCAGTTTTATAGGAAAGCCGGTGCAAATCGCATATGAATAGCGCATATCCAGCATTTCAAAGAGGCTTTGCCCATGATTCGGACACATTATATCAAGGACGCCAAAGGCAGGATCGGGGAGGATATCACCCTCGCCGGCTGGGTGCACGACACCCGGGACATCGGCAAGGTCAGATTCCTCATCTTGCGGGACAAGAGCGGGCTCATCCAGCTGTTCGCCAAGAAGGGCGCGGTGGACGACGCCGTGTTCGAGCAGATGGTGCACCCGCGCGAGACCGTGCTGGCCGTCAAAGGCCATACGGTGGCCTCGAAGATCGCCAGCGGGGGGGTGGAATTCGCGCCCTCGTCCATCGAAGTGCTTTCGGTTCCGGAAGTGAAGATCCCGCTGGATTTGACCGGCAAGGTGCCGGCCGAACTGGACGTTCGGCTGGACAACCGGTACGTGGATTTGCGCGCCCCGCGCACGCGGGCCATATTCACGATCCGGGCCAAGGCCGCACAGGCCTTCCGCCAGTCGCTCATCTCGCAGGGGTTCGAGGAGATGCACCCGACCTGCCTGGCGGCGGCGGCCACGGAAGGGGGCGCGGACGTTTTTTCCGTCAAATACTTCGAGAAGGAGGCGACGCTGGTGCAGTCGCCCCAGTTCTACAAGCAGTTCGCTGTGGTGGGCGGCATGGACAAGGTGTTCATGACCACGCCGGTGTTCCGGGCCGAGAAGCACAACACGCTCACGCATTTGAACGAAGTGCTCCAGATGGACGCGGAGATGGGCTTCGCGGACGACAATGACGCGCTGGACGCGCTGGAGCGGACTTTCCTTGACATCTTGCAGGTGGTGGCCATCGAATGCAAGGAGGAGCTGGAGCTGCTCAATTCGCCGCTTAACGTGCCCGCGAAAGTGCCCCGCCTGACCTATTCGGAATTGGTGGACAAATTGAACTCCGCCGACGTGAAGATGGAATGGGGCGAGGATTTCGACACGGCCAAGGAGGCGAAACTGGCCGAACTTACCGGGCAGGAGGCGTTCTTCATCACGCGCTGGCCGACGGCCTTGCGCGCATTCTATTCCATGCCGCTTGAAGAAAATGACGAAATATGCAAAGCATATGATTTGGAATACAGGGGGAGGGAAATCTCCTCCGGGGCGCAGCGTATCCACGTGCCGGCATTGCTCATCGAGCAGCTCAAGAAGCGCGGCCTCGAGCCGAAATCATTTGAATTCTACATCAACGCTTTTCGCATGGGCGCGCCGCCGCACGCGGGCTGGTCGATTGGTTTGGAACGGCTCGTGATGAAGATGTGCAATTTGCACAATATTCGCGAAGCCGTGATGTTCCCGAGGGACCGGACGAGATTGACGCCGTAAATATAAAGCGGCGGACTTTTCCGGGCAACCGCCAGACTTTACGGCCAAAGCGCGGATGCGCACCCAAGATGCCTAACTCATCTGCTTAATCCAAGTTAAGTAAAACTCAATTTTGCTTGACTTAAGCCCATTCTGCAATCCGCATAAATCATGCATTACTGATATATACTTTCATATTTTACCAATGCAAACTATTATATATTACTAATGCACAACTTAGACCATGGTTCTCAAGCAAACCCTGCGGGACGTCGCAAAATCCCAGGCTGTCGACCTGGCCAAGCTGGAGCTGGGCACCAAGCGCGGGCTGCTGGACAAAATCGACCCCAAGCTGCCCTTCGCCATCGTGCTCTCGGGTGTGCGCCGGGGCGGGAAAAGCACGCTCTTGCACCAGCTCATGAAAAGGACTAAAATCCAATATTACTTCAATTTCGAGGATTCGCGTATCGCCGGCTTTGAATTGGGCGATTTCGAGCAACTGGATGAGGTTTTACGCGAGGAGTTCGGAGAGGGCGGCATTTACTTCTTCGACGAAATCCAGAACGTGGACAAATGGGAGCTTTTCGTGCGTACCCGCCTGGACAAGGGTCAGCATTTCGTCATCACCGGCTCCAACGCCTCTCTCCTGAGCGCCGAGCTTGGCACACGGTTGACTGGCCGGCATCTGCGGGCCGAGCTATTCCCATTCTCTTACACCGAATTCCTTGCCTTCAGCCGCCTGCCGGCCGGCAAGGGCTCTTTTGAGCAGTATTTGAAGAAAGGAGGTTTCCCCCAATACCTCCAAACCGGGCGGGCCGATGTCTTGCAGGAGCTTCTGCAAAACATTCTGCTACGAGACATAGCTGTGAGGCACCAAATTCGTAATGTAAAAACTCTAAGGGAAATGGCGGTCTTTCTTCTCTCCAATGTCGGCAAGGATTTCTCCCATAACTCCTTAGCCAAGACTTTCTCCCTTGGTTCGGCCAACACGGTCATGGACTGGATATCGTTTTTCGAGGACAGCTATCTGCTTTTCTCACTTCCAAAATTCGATTATTCGCTCAAAAAGCAAACCGTCAATGCCCGCAAGATTTATGCCATCGACAACGGGATGGTTGCGGTGAACTCGGCCTCATTCACGGCCGACCAGGGCCGGATGCTTGAAAATGCAGTATTCCTGCATTTGAGAATGAAATACGGTGCCGACAGCATCTTCTATTTCAGGGAGAAAGGAGAATGCGATTTTCTGGTGAGGGAGAAGAACAAGATAACCCAAGCCGTGCAGGTCTGCCAGGAACTGCATGAAAACGACAAGGCGCGGGAGATTGACGGGCTGGTTGAAGCGATGGAGAAATTTAATCTTGTTGAAGGGGTTATCATCACTTTGGACCAGGAGGACAAGTTGAAGGTTGATGGGAAGTCCATTGCGCTGATTCCGGCTTGGAAATGGATGGGAGAATAGCATTTTTGGGATTAGAGTCTGTCAAAAGAGCCTTAACCTGATGACCTCCCTCAAGTGCCAGAGGTTCCTCCATCCGCTCGGGCTGAAGGGTTGGAATTTGGGAACCGAGAGGCACGCCGATTACCATCCAGGAGCCAGAACCCGTCCCAACCACAGAGACGTCGCCTGCATAACCGATTGGAGCGCTTTGAACGATAGGGGAGATGTTGCCTGAAAATGAAGCAGGGCGGTTGAATTCCCAAACCTGGCCAGATTTCATTAGTAATTCATACTCCTCTTCTGAGACGGGCTCGGCGATATTGGTTTTTGGATTGCGCCGACCTCAACCATCGAGCGACGGTAATGACGCAAGATATCTAGCCCAGCTAAATTCTTCCCGCTCTTCGTCTTCAATCCTGCGCAGTTTTCTTAGGCGGCGCAAAAGGATGTCCTTGCCGTCCTCTTCCACCAAGAAGCTCTCCCCACCAGCCAGCCCCAGCCTGTCGCGAACCCATTTCGGGAGCGTAATCTGGCCATCGGCGCTCATCTTCACTTTCGATTCATCTGACATCCGACCACCTCATCAGATGTTCGGGGCGCAAGGGTAAGATTAGGGAAAGTGCAGAATTTGGCA
>JAHFEC010000065.1 GCA_023248665.1 Microcaldota archaeon
CGACCACCGCAAGCTCTGGACCGACGCCACGGGCCAGCCAGTGGACAGCTGGGGGAACCAGAAGAGCGCGTTCTACAATTCGACGCTCTACCAGGGATTCTTCCTAGACTCCATCGAGGGCTTCGACCTCGTGTACAGCACGCCGCAGATCCGCATATTTAGGATGACGGACGAGTACTGGAACAGGAAGGAATAGATGCGGCAAAGAAAAGGCGATGCGCGAAAAACAGTGAAGACGCATATGGAACAAAACAATAGTGCCCGCAAAAAACAGGATAACCCGCAGAAGATTCGGCGGCCCCGGGGCCGCTCGTCCGGGCGCCTCGGGGCGCCCGTCTTTTTATTTTATTTCTTCTTTTTTATGTTATTTCTTTCTGGCGGCCCCTTCGTTTTCCCCTCGTCCTCTTTCTGCGCGGCCGCCTCGTTCATCTTCGCGATGAACGAGTCGATGACGTCCTCTTCGTAGCCGTGCAGGCGGAAGCCGGTCTCCAGATCGTCGAAGACGGAGAGCTGGCAGCCCACGCAATGCAGGCCCGTGGCCATGAGCATCTCGAGCATCTCGGGATATTTTTCCATGATCTCGGAGATGCCGGTCTTGCGCGTGATGGGGCCGGCAGAAGAAAAGGCGCCGGACGGATGGCGGGTCTGCGCCATATGGCTGGATTGGGCTCGCTTGTACTGCGCTTCGATCCCGTAGGCGGGCGCTTGGGCGGGGGCGGACGGGGACGGCTTCTCGTACCCGGACGATTGGTGGATGCCTTTTGATTTGAGGTCCTGCTCTCCGCCGAAAACGGCCGGATGCGCGGGCGCATTCTCCTTTGCCGGATGCACGGGGGCCTTCTCTTTTTTTCGGGCCGCCTCCTCGTCGCTCACCGGCCGTATCGCGGGCACCAGGATGACCCGCCCGCCCCGTGCCGGGGCCTCGGCGGATGGAGGGGTGGAAGATTCGGGCAGCATGTCCAGAAGCTGCGGCCCTCGCTTGAAACTTAGGGGTGATGTTTTTTTCTTGACCACGAGAACGATATTGGGCGGGGGAGAATAAAAATCAGCGGTTAGGATCCGGTTATCAGAGGTTGTGGTCCAGCTTCGTCTCCCAGATGTACTTGCCGTACTTGGCAAAGGTCACTTCGAGGCCGATGCCCAGCTTGTTCTCGGAAAGGAATTTGCACGCATCGCGCACCGCCTCCTCGCCGACCTCGTCCGTGTTCTGCCACACGCACGCCTTGTGCACGTTGATGCAATCGGCCACGAGGCCGGCGTCCAGTGACGAGAAGCCCAAGGAACGGAACTTCTCGAGCACGGCCTGGCCGTTGAGCTTGTTGGGATTGAGTTTGGCCGCGATGGCCGGGTCTATCGGTTGCATTCCCATGGAGCATCACCTGTATGGAATTGGATTCGAACTTCGGGTCGCTCCCCCCTAAACGAGGATAAAATTCAAAAAGACTTCGGATGTGGCGGAGGGCGGCTGGACAGACGGATGCCCCAACCGAACGGACGGCGCATGGCGGCCGTATCCAAAAAAAACAGGCCACGGCGTAAAAAAGGCACGGAACCGGCAGGGGTTTCCCGCCCGGGCTGGCAGAGACCCCTCACTTCACCTCGTGCGCGGCGCAATGGGCTTATAAATATTCACCACGCATATAGGTTGCGGATTGGCAAAAAAGAAGCACAACAAGGATCGGCCTTTTTCGGTGAGATCATATGTATCAGATGATTACAGTCTATGACCGCGTCCGGCTTCCGGCCCAGTATTTCTCGATGAAGCTGGCCGACGGCCTCATGAGCATCCTGCGCGAGAACTACGAACGGCGCATAGACCGGAGCTTGGGCATCATCCTGCTGGTCTCCAATGTCGAGGCGCAGGGCGACGGCATGGTCATCCCGTCGGACGGGGCGGCTTACTATGACGTCAAGTTCGACGCGCTGACTTACCTGCCTGCCGTCAACGAAGTGGTGGAGGCAGAGGTCAGCGAGCTGGTGGAGTTCGGCGCGTTCGTCGGCATCGGCTCGGTCGAGGGTCTCATCCATCTCTCGCAGATCGCCAACGATTTCCTCAATTACAACAAGAAGATCCCCGCGTTCGTCGGGAAGGAGAGCAAGAAGACGCTCAAGAAAGGCGACCGGGTGCTCGCGAAGGTGTCCACCGTCTCGCTCAAGAGCTCGCTCTCCGAGACCAAGATCGGACTTACGATGAGGCCGGAAGGGCTCGGGAAGCTTGACTGGATCGGCGAGCGCGCCAAGAAGGCGGCCGCGCCGGCGGCGGCCGAAACGAAGGAAGCCAAACCGGAGAAGGCCAAGAAGAAAGCCAAGGACAAGGAATAGGTGAGGACATGACAAAAGCCTGCAAGACTTGCCATCTCATCGTAGAGGAAGCGGCCGAGTGCCCGCTCTGCAAAGGCACCGATTTCTCAGAGAAATTCAATTCCATCGCGCTCATATTTGACGCGACGAAATCCGAAATCGCGGCCAAGCTCGGAGTAAGTGCGCCGGGCCGGTACGCCATCAAAGTCAGATAAAGGTGAGGATATGGCATCAAAACCACGCGGCCGTAATAAACTCGTGAACTGCGATTCGTGCGGGCGGAGAATACCCCGCGACAAGGCCGTCACATATGATAACGTCACAGTCTACGCCACCGAGATGAAATCCGGCGAAGGCGATGATGTTCGCACCATGCTACGCCGCGAGCAGCACTTCTGCCCGTCTTGCGGCAAGCATCGGCGTATCTACGAAAAAAAGGGCCGCCAGGCGGCCCGGCGTGCCGAGCGCTGGGGGGCGCAGGACCAACAGCCGCACCGCGAGCGGTGGGGCCGACAGGAGGGTTATGAAAGAGTCGCGTGAGATGACGCGGGTTGGGGTGATGGATTGACTGAAGAAACGCTCGATTTCGAAGGGCGGAAGTACGTCGGTCTCTCTTTTATTTTAGGGAACAAACCGCTCCTGGTGGTGAAAGCCAGGAAGGGGTATGTGGCATGCGCATACCTCGACAAGATCACATCGGAGCATCTGGGAGATATCGCCGCCTTCGTGTCCGGGGTGGACGATTTCGACGGCTTGAGGCATGCCAAGATACGCGGAATGACGGCCTGGGCCGAGGAATTGGGCATCCGGGAAGGAATGTCGGTCAAGAAAGCACTGGAGCTCATGGATTGAACTCGTCATCTTCTATTTCTCTTCTTTTTCAACGGATAAGCGCGTAGCCCAAAGGCACGGAGGGCGGACGCGAGATTAAACAAAAAAGGCAGGGGGCAGGCGCTCGGGCGCGCTCGCAAGCGGCTCGACGCCGGACTTGCTTTTGCCGCCCGGGCTGCTTCGTGTTCCGGCCGTGAGAACAGATTAAATAGGTTAGCGGTAAGCTTAGGGCATGATGCAGCAGAAGACGGTGGAGGCGCGGCTGGAGGAGGAGAACCGGGCCCGGGAGCGGCGCAAGGACCGCTTGCGCGCCGAATGGCAGGGCAGGCTCGTGGCCGCCACCATCCGCCTCACGCACGCCTACGAGCAGATCATGACCACAGGGGCGACGGATGAGGGAGGAGTCAAGGTGAACGGCCGGGCGGCGGAAGGGCAAACCGTCTCCGCCAGCTGCACCATCAGCGTGGACGTGCCCGTCCCGCCCGAACTGTCCGCGCCCGGGGAGAAGGAGAGGCTCAAGGAGCGGATGCGCGGATACCTTGGCCAGACCAACGCGCATGCGCTCATCATCGAGACCGAGAACGGATTCATCCTGCGCGAGGACGTGTTCCGCGAGGGCGTGAAGAACGCGCGGACATGGAACGTGCCGCTCAATCAGGATATCGAAGAGGGCCGGCTGACCGAGGGGACGCGCGAGAAGCTTCTGGTGGAAGGCATTGATTACGCCAGCTTCATGGCGAAGGAAACGCTTGAGAGAGAGCCGGGAATACCGGCGCCGGACAAGCAGGCCGGCTCGGATATGCTGACCATGCGCTTGGGGGAGGAAAACCTGGTGGATGAGAGCAAGCGGGCCGAAAACCTCTTCGGGCAGGCCAAAGAGGAATTCATGAAGATATTGAAAGAGGATGCGGGGAAGACCCTGGCCGGCCAGAAGGTTGAATCGCTCTCGCACGAATACGACGGAGAGCTTGATAACACGCATTTGGTGCTCATCCATTCGCTGGCCGGAGAGGAAGAGAAGCGGCAGGCGCTGGCTTCCATGCTCGACGAGGCGGCGCAGATGCTCGGGATAAAAAAGAAGAACCGGGTCATCCGGATGACAGAGACGTCCGGGAAGAGCGGATTCGAGCTCGTTCCCAAGAAAGCGCGGGCGCGGGAGTTGGCGTGAGGATCATTCCTTCGTTGCCTTGTCCCATTTCTCGTCCCGCAAAAACCACGCCGACGAATCGCGCGAAAGGATTGCATCGAGCAGGGCGCACCCTTCCGGGCTTTTCACAGACTCCCGGCAGGCGTGCTCCATCCATTTTTGGGTGCGGTAGCCCGCGTCGGCATACTCCTTGGCCGTGATGGCGCACTCGATTTTGTCGGCTTCGTAAGCGAAAACACGAAGATGCGGGGGCAGGCGCTCGAGTGCGGATTCGATGTCGGCTTTCATGCTTTCGGGAAGCCCTGCTCTTTGGTCTTTCTCGCATTTCTTCTCGTCCAACTTGCCGTACAATTTGGCGAGGCGGTGCAGATCGCCGATGCGCGCCTCGTGCAAATCGTGGAAGAGGCAGGCCTTGAGCAAAAGCGCCTCGTCCGGCTCGCTTAGGCCGGCCATCTTGGCCAGCACCCAGCCCACCAGCGCGGTGCGAAAAGAGTGTTCGGCCACGCTCTCCCTTGGCGCGCGCACCGTGTCCCAGCCGGTGCGGCCCACGGTCTTGAGCAGGCCGGCCTCGAACAGGAGGTCGGCGACGCGCGCGTTGGGGGGGTTTTGAGCTTCTTTTGCCATGAGACATCGACCAGCAATCAATCCAGCGGGAATACGGGCGGGTTTTTCCTTGTTATTTTTGCGGATTCGGAAGGGGCGGACGGCTCAAGAGGCAAAAGCCGCGTTGATTCGCCGTCGGGTGCGCGCTTTGGGAGTTCTGCTCGTCCATCCGTTTTCTCGCCATGCACCAACCCCAGCTGTTTTTGCCGGTGAACGGGGCTTTCCCCGGCCGGCAGGGGGTCGTCCGGCCCGTCGATGGTCCGTCCCTTCTCGATGATGGATTTCATCTGCGCGGGCGAATAGCCGGGCTTGATGAGGCGCGTGTGCCCTCGCATGCCGCGCCCGGATTCGATGGTGGTAATCAGGCCGAGCATCTCAAGGTCGTTGAGGTACTCGCGGTACCATCGGGCCGAGCGCTTGGGCTTCTTGTGCGAGCGGCAGATGCGCGAATACTCCTCGTACACCTCGCCGGACATGAGGTGGGCATCGGACTCGGAATTCACGGCCGGGGCGCCGAGGCGCTGGTAGCGGTTGCCCTCGATGGAGAGGTTGCAGACCGCGAGGAGGACGAGCTGCTGGTGCGCCGGCAGGGTGGCGATGGTCTCGGCGGCCAAATCCACGTCCACGTTGCGGCGCGCCTCCTCCACTTCGGAATGCGTGACGCGGCGCAGGCGCTTCTCGTCGGATATCTCGCCGGCCTTGAGCAGGAGCTTGAGGGCGTAGCGCGCGTCGCCCGTCTCCTGCGCCGCGATGGCGGCGGCCAGGTTGACCGCCGACTCGTCCACCACGCCGGGCTTGAAGCCGGCCTTCGCCCGGTCCGTCAGGATGGCCTCCAGTTGCGGGGCCGTGTAGGGGACGAAAATCATCTCCGTCTCGCACAGGCTTGACTTTGAGCGGGGATCGAGCGCGTCCTTGAAGGAGAGGCGGTTGGTGATGCCCAAGATGGAGATGGAGCCCTTCGCCAACTCGTCGTTCATGCGCGTGAGGGTGTAGAGCAGCTCGTCCAGATCGCGCACCATGTCCACCTCGTCGAGGACCACGACGAGGCGGCGGGGGGCGGCGGGGGCGTCGGAAGGATCCGGGGCCGCGCCGGCGCCGTCGAGGTATTCCACCAGCTTCTCGTAGAGGGTGGCGACCCCGAAGCCGGACTTGTCCAGCTCCGGGTTGAGGTCCTTGGCCAGCTTCTGGATGACGCGGTAGCGCGAGTTGTACATGCGGCAGTTGATGTAGCTGGTCTTGGCGCGCGAGCGCTGCGCCTCGAACATGAGCATCACGCGCCGGGCAGTGCAGGTCTTGCCGGTGCCGGTCTTGCCGTAGATGAAGAGGTTGCGCGAGCGCTCGTCGGCCAGCGCGGGCGCGACCGCCACCATGATGCGCTCGATCTCCTTGTCGCGGAAGGGCAGCGCTTCGGGCACGAAATGGGGAGACAGCACGTTGCGGTCGGAGAAGACGGAGGGAGCGGATAGGATATCGTTAAAAGAGGGCATAGGATCGCCTTGCACGACGGGCCGGGCGGCTGAAACGGAGGAGGCCGGCTCATTTATAGGAGTCCGTCCCCCTTATAAGCGAATCGGCCCACAAAGATTTATAAGAAAATACCTGTTTAAGGGTCTATCATAGGCTAAGTCGTAAATGTTGCGGCTTAGAGGTGAGTTGCATGGGCTTTTTCGAAAAAATCACAAAAGGAATCGGCATGGGCAAGGAGATGAACATCGAGGAATACATGAACACGGTCGAGATGGAGAACGTGGACGTGCTTCATGAGGCCGCGGACTTCTTCGTCAAACCCATCGCGCTCGAATCCGAAGCGGATACGAACATCATTATGGAGGAGCTCAAGGCGCGCAACATCATCCTGCTCAACGTCTCGCCGATGAAGCGCAACACGGCCAAGCTCAAGATGATCGTAGACAACATCAAGGCCCACGTCTCCAAGATCAACGGGGACATCGCGCGCATCGACGAGGACAAGATTCTGCTGACGCCCTCGCGCGTGAAAATCGTCAAGACAAGGAAGAAATAAACTGGTTTATTTTTCAAAAATGGAACCTGCCG